>NZ_JBVJCO010000066.1:0-38908 GCF_055588525.1 Kitasatospora sp. NPDC041988 | reverse complement strand
GTCGGTGTAGTAGCCGAAGACGTCGGCGATGAGGTGGGTGGTGTTCGACGAGGCGTTGAAGAGGTTGATCTTGCCGTCGGGGCCGAGCGGGACGACGACGAGGTTGGGTGTGGTGACGCCGGGGGCGGTCCAGTTGAGGTTGCTGGAGGTGGGCTGCGGTGCGTTGGACGCCCACACGGTGAGGTGTCCGGGGCCGTCGGTCTCGGTGGCCGTCACGTTGAGCACGGCGGCCTTGGCGCCGGCGGGTACGTTGCCCCGGCCCGCCACCTGGACGGAGACTGTGCTGCGGCCGGGGACCTTGTCGGTGCCGGGGCGGCCGATGGCGTCGCGGGTGTCGAGCAGCCGGTCGGGGCTCACGGGGGTGAACGTGGAGCCGGTGGCGTCGTCGGTGTAGTAGCCGAAGACGTCGGCGATGAGGTGGGTGGTGTTCGACGAGGCGTTGAAGAGGTTGATCTTGCCGTCGGGGCCGAGCGGGACGATGACGAGGTTGGGTGTGGTGACGCCGGGGGCGGTCCAGTTGAGGTTGCTGGAGGTGGGCTGCGGCGAGCCGGAGGCCCAGGCGATCAGGTGTCCGGGGCCGTCGGTCTCGGTCGCGGTCACGTTGAGCACGGCGGCCTTGGCGCCGGCGGGTACGTTGCCCCGGCCCGCCACCTGGACGGAGACGGTGCTGCGGCCGGGGACCTTGTCGGTGCCGGGGCGGCCGATGGCGTCGCGGGTGTCGAGCAGCCGGGACGGGCTGACGGTGTGGAAGGTCGTCCCGGGGGAGATGACGGAGACCAGGTGGAGATTCTGGTGGCTGTCGCCGTAGACCAGACCGCCGCCGAAGCGGTCGACGCTCCACGGGTTGAAGAGGCTGCTCTGACTGAGGCGGGTCTTGAGGGAGCTGGTGACCGGGATGCCGGTGTGGAAGTCCACCACGGTGCTTCGGGCGGCGGCATAGTCCGCGTAGACGAGGAAGCCGATCCCCATGCCGACGGCGCGCGCCGGGACCTCGATCGGGCGGCTCGTGCCGTCCGGCCGCAGCAGCCCCGCCGATCCGGTCGGTCCGTCGAACGAGCAGTTCCAGTAGAGCCAGCCGCCGGCGGACATCAGGTGGGTGATCCGGCAGTCCTTGCCGGTCTGCAGAGTCAGGGTCTGCTGGGTCGTCAGGTCACGGACGACGATTTCTCCAGGAGTGCTGCCCGGGGTGAGCAGCCGCCCGCCGTCGATCGTGCCGATGGCGGTGGAGGCCGTCGCGATGGGCGTGTCCGGGGTGGCGCTGTCGATGTCGATCACCGCGAGCGAGGACCCCGGGTACTGAGAGGTGTCCAGGAGCACGAAACGGCCGTCCGCGACGACGATCCCCTGGTGGTAGGGGAGGGCGTCCAGGTTGATCTCCCGGGTCTCCTGACCCCGGCGCACGATCATGCTGCGGACGCCGAGGTGGACCACCCGACCGTCGCCCGTCCCCTTCATGTCCGTGCAGCTGTCGGAGCCACCACAGGAGATGGAGTGATCCAGGAAACCGGTGGTGCCGAGGGACCGGCGGGCCGACATCGTGGACGGAGAGCCGAGGGTGACCTGCTGCCCGTAGAAGCCCTCGCCAAGGCTGTTGCCGCTCTCGGCGCTGATCAGGGTGTTCGCCGACAGGTTCAGGGAGTCCAACCTGTAGGACTCCGGCGCCACCTTGTAGTTCATCGGGATGGTCGAGGGTGCTGCGCCACCCGCGGCCGTGACCTTGCGGACCGTCCAGTCGGCGCCGGTGTCGCCGCCTTCGACGAGCGCCGTGCCGTCGGGGGCCTGGACGATGGTGGGCGAGGCGTGCGACAGCACCGAGACCGGATCACCGCCCCCGATCGGCGTGGCCTTCAGCTCCCGCTCGACGGGGACCGCCGATTCGTGGTTGTCGTAGGGCGGGCGCCCGACGCTCAACAGCCAGTCGCCGGACAGCCCGAGTGCGAGGGGCTGGTCGTAGTAGCTGACTGGGATGGTCTTCTCGGGGGCGTTCAGGTCGGCCCGGGAGAGGATGTGGACGTTGCAGTCGCCGCCGAGCCAGGCGATGTGCGCGGCGTCGACCGCGGTCGGCCCCTGGCAGATCTGGTCGCCTCCCCAAGGATCGGGGAGGGGCGGCGATACCCGGACGGCGCCGGTGTGGGTGTCGGCCAGGCCGATCCGGTACTCGCCGTTGACGGATGTGCCCAGCGCCGCCTCGTTCGCATCCCCGCCCAGGTAGTCGGTCCAGCCCCATTCGACTCCGGCGTCCTGCCCCTTGGCGACAGGACCGAGGTGCCGCCCTTGCCATCGGCGCGTAGGAAGACCGTGGAGCTTCCTGTCGAGGCGGACGAGTTGGTCAGGGCGAGGACGGCGTCACCGTAGACACCCCGGAGGCTCGCCATGTCCGGGCTGTTCAGGACGGTGATGGAGCCGGAGGCCATGTCCTGGAGCTTCCAGACCTTGCTCGACTGGCGTGGGTCCGTGTCGATGGTGACGTCCGATCCCGCGCCGTGCAGGCCGGGGTCGGGTCGGCCGGCGTCGTAGGCGCCGACCACTGTGGTGGCACCGGTGTCGTAGGCGGTCCAGGCGAAGGTGGCGTCCTGCGTGGTGTGCAGGAAGCCCTTGGCTCCGGCGGCGAGCAGGGTCTCCGTCCGCGGCTGGGGCAGTGGCCGCCCGGGGACGACGAGTTCGGGGAGGGTGGCCGGGTCGGCGCTCGGGGTCGCCGGAGCGGCGGTGGCGGTGGGGAGCGGGCCGGCGAGGGCGAGGACGGAGGCCAGGAGTGGCATCGCGAGGAGCCGGGCCGGGGTGGTTCTCAGGTTCACGTGGTGGATTTCCCCCTGGAGAAGGCGGGGTCAGTTCCTCGGCAGTGTCCGAAAACTGACGGAACGCCGGGTTGCCGCCTGGATGCGCACACAAAGGTATTACTTCATGAAGATCACATGAGTGGCTGGAGGCTACCACCGTGCGGTGACAGCGGGGACGGGGGTCGGTCGTACGCGTCAGGGCCCGTCAGAATGGTCTGATTTCAGCCAATTGACTAGCGCGAGGGGGTGAACGGCTGGCTGATCGCGGTCAACCCCTTTCCGGGCGGGCAGGACGCTCCTAGCATTGCGCGGCGCGCATCCGGACTGTGACGCCCCTCACGTCCGATCGTTCCCCTGGTGCGACCAGTACGCCGACGGAGTGAGGAGACAGAGTGGAATCGCCGCCGATCACCACTGCCCCTACGGAAGTCCAACTCATCGAGGAGAGCGAGGAGTTCCGAACCCTGCGGCGCTCGTTCCGGAGCTACGCGTTCCCGGTCACCATCGGCTTCGTCCTTTGGTACCTGCTGTACGTCCTGCTCTCCAGCTACGCGCCCGGTCTGATGGGCACCAAGGTGGTCGGGCACATCAACGTCGCCCTGGTCCTCGGGCTGCTGCAGTTCGTCACCACCTTCGCCATCGCGGCCTGGTACGCGCGCTACGCGGACCGGCGGCTCGACCCGCCCGCGACCGCGATCCGCGAGGCCCAGGGCGCCGTGGTCCACGCCCCGCGGGAGGCCGCCGAATGACCCTGCTCGCCACGTCCGCCACCGAGCACCGCGGCCTCACGATGACCCTGTTCGGGTTCTTCGTGCTGGCCACCCTCGGCATCACCGTCTGGGCCGGGCGGCAGACCAAGGACGCCGCCGACTTCTACGCCGGCGGCCGCGGTTTCACCGGATTCCAGAACGGCCTGGCCATCTCCGGCGACTACATGTCGGCCGCGTCCTTCCTCGGTATCGCCGGGGCCATCGCGCTCTCCGGCTACGACGGCTTCCTCTACTCGATCGGCTTCCTGGTCGCCTGGCTGGTCGCGCTGCTGCTGGTCGCCGAACCGCTGCGCAACTCCGGCCGCTACACCATGGCGGACGTGCTCGCGTTCCGGATGAGGCAGCGGCCGGTGCGCACCGCGGCCGGCATCTCCACCATCGTGGTGTCGATCTTCTACCTGCTCGCCCAGATGGTCGGCGCCGGGACGCTGGTCGCCCTGCTGCTCGGCGTCAGCGGGGACGGCGCCAAGCAGCTGACCATCGTCGCGGTCGGCGCGCTGATGGTGATCTACGTGGTGATAGGGGGCATGAAGGGCACCACCTGGGTGCAGATCATCAAGGCCGTGCTGCTGATCGCGGGCACCGCGCTGATGACCTTCCTGGTGCTGGCCAAGTACCACTTCAACCCCTCCGCGCTGCTCGGCGCCGCCGCCGACGCCAGTGGCAAGGGGGCCGCGTTCCTGGAGCCGGGGCTCAAGTACGGCGTCAGCGGCACCAGCAAGCTCGACTTCCTCAGCCTCGGGATCGCGCTCGTGCTCGGCACCGCGGGGCTGCCGCACATCCTGGTCCGCTTCTACACCGTGCCCACCGCCAAGGCGGCCCGGAAGTCGGTGCTCTGGGCGATCGGGATCATCGGCGGCTTCTACCTGATGACCCTGGCGCTCGGCTTCGGTGCGGCGGCCCTGGTCGGCCCCAAGGCGATCAAGGCGGCCAACGCGGCCGGCAACACCGCCGCCCCGCAGCTCGCCGAGGAGCTCGGCGGCGGCGCGGGCACCACCGGCGGCGCGATCCTGCTGGCGGTGATCTCCGCGGTCGCCTTCGCCACCATCCTGGCCGTGGTGGCCGGCCTCACCCTGGCCTCCTCGGCCTCCTTCGCCCATGACCTGTACGCCAACGTCATCCGGCGGGGCAGGGCCACCGAGAAGGAGGAGGTGCTCTCGGCGAAGTGGGCAGCCGTCGCCATCGGCGCGGTCGCCATCGTGCTCAGCCTCTTCGCGGGGAAGCTCAATACCGCCGCGCTGGTCGCGCTGGCCTTCGCGGTGGCCGCCTCGGCCAACCTGCCGACGCTGCTCTACTCGCTGTTCTGGAAGCGGTTCACCACCGTGGGCGCGGTCAGCTCCGTCTACGCGGGCCTGATCACCTCGGTGACGCTGGTGCTCTTCTCGCCGGTCGTCTCCGGCGGCAAGAACTCGCTCTTCCCGCACTCCGACTTCCACTGGTTCCCGTTGGAGAACCCCGGCCTGGTCTCCATCCCGGTCGGCTTCCTGGCGGGTTGGATCGGCACCCTGCTCTCCAAGGAGAAGGCCGACCCGGCGAAGTACGCTGAACTGGAGGTCCGCTCGCTGACCGGGCTGGGCGCCCACTGACGCACGGGCGATGACTAAGCTGGCCCGGCCCGCCGAACGCGGCGGCCGGGCCGGCCGCGTTCCCCGGCCGGCCACGAACTCGGGAAGGGACCGCCGTGCTCCTCGACACCTTCGGCCGGCAGGCCGTCGACCTGCGGGTCTCCCTCACCGACCGGTGCAACCTGCGCTGCACCTATTGCATGCCGGAGGAGGGCCTGCAGTGGCTGGCCAAGCCGGACCTGCTCACCGACGAGGAGATCGTCCGGCTGGTGACGATCGCGGTCCGTGACCTCGGCGTCCGGGAGGTCCGCTTCACCGGCGGCGAGCCGCTGCTGCGGCCCGGGCTGGTCGGCATCGTCGACGCCTGCGCGAGGCTCGAACCGCGCCCCGAACTCTCCCTCACCACCAACGGCATCGGCCTCGCCCGGACCGCCGCCGCGCTGCACGCCGCCGGGCTGGACCGGGTCAACGTCTCGCTCGACACCCTCGACCCGGACGCCTTCCACACCCTCACCCGCCGCCACCGCCACCAGGACGTTTTGGACGGGCTGGCCGCCGCCGAGGCCGCTGGGCTGGTGCCGGTCAAGCTGAACACCGTGCTGATGCGCGGGATCAACGACCACGAGGCGCCCGAACTGCTCGCCTGGTGCCTGGAGCGCGGCTACGAGCTGCGGTTCATCGAGCAGATGCCGCTGGACGCCCAGCACGGCTGGGACCGTTCCGCGATGGTCACCGCCGAGGAGATCCTGGACCGGCTCGCCGCCCGTTTCACGCTCACCCCCGAGCCCTCCGCCCGCCGCGGCGCGGCGCCGGCCGAGCGCTGGGTGGTGGACGGCGGTCCGGGCCGGGTGGGCGTGATCGCCTCCGTCACCCGGCCGTTCTGCCGGGCCTGCGACCGCACCCGGCTGACCGCCGACGGGCAGGTGCGCAACTGCCTCTTCGCGACCGGGGAGACCGACCTGCGGACGGCGCTGCGCTCGGGCGGCGGCGACGCCGAGATCGGCGAGCTGTGGCGCGCGGCGATGTGGGGCAAGAAGGCCGGAGCCGGGATCGACGATCCCGAGTTCCTCCAGCCCGACCGGCCGATGTCGGCGATCGGCGGCTGACGGAGGCCTGCCGGGGGCTGCGCGGGGCTGACGGGCGGCTGAGGGACGCCTGCCGGGGCTGCGCGGGGCTGACGGGCGGCTGAGGGACGCCTGCCGGGGCTGCGCGGGGCCTACTCGCCGTCCTCGGGGGTCCAGTCGGCGATGGCGACGACCTCCTTGAGGAAGCCGCGCACGCCGAGGAACTGCGCGAGGTGCTCCCGGTGCTCCTCGCAGGCCGCCCAGGTCTTCCGGCGGTCCGGGGTGTGCAGCTTGGGGTTGTTCCAGACCAGCACCCAGCGGGCGTCCGCCCGGCAGCCCTTGGCGGAGCAGACCGGCGTCTGCGGCTGCGGGGTGTCCGGGGAGAGCATCGGGGCCGTCCTCAAGCGGTAGGCGGGAGTGGTCACCGCCAGTCTTTCACGCGCCCGGACGGCTTCCGGAGCCGGGCATGGCGACGCCGGGCAGCCACGGGGGGAGCCGCCCGGCGTCGGTCCGTCGCTCCGACGGGGGATGCGGAGCGCGTACGCAGTATGTCACGGCAGGACCCACGAATGGGGAGGTCTTGCATGATTAATCTGAGGTTCTTTTGAGCTTTCTGTTGGGGTAGTTGGCGAAAACCCTGCCAAAACGGGCAGTCAGCTCGGGGTCTGTGGAGAATCGGTGGGAGCACCCTCTGTCACATCCGTACCCTGCGACGCACCCGCCCCACCGGCACCACCGGTACCGCCGGGGCCGAGCATCAGCGGAACGTCCGGCGGCATGTCGAAGGAGCTCGGCAGGCCCGGCGCCCTCTCCCGGCCCGCGTTGGCGATCAGCACCGCGAAGTACGGCAGCAGCACGCCGCCCGCCAGCGCGGCGATCGCCAGCCACCGCTGGATGTCCCACAGGATCACCCCCAGCAGGACGCAGGCGGTGCGGAGCAGCATCGAGGCCACGTAGCGGCGCTGCCGCCCGCGGACGTCCTCGGAGAGGCTGCTGCGCGCCCCCGTGATCCGGTGGACCTCTCCACCGCCGGAGCTCTTGCCCATGTCCTACCGCCCTCGTCCACGCACCCGCGCGTCTCGCCGCACGGCCACCTCACGGTACGCCGCGCAGGGACCGGCGGCGAGACCGGGGCGGACGGACACGCGCCACCAGGGGCCTGTCCGGCCGATCCGGCCTGACCGGCAGGACGGGCCGGACGCGCGCTACCGCGGCTGGGAGAGGTACTCCGGCGGCACCGCGTCGGTCAGCCAGACGCCGTTGGCGCTGATCCGGAACTCGTGGCCGGCCGCCGCCATCGCCGCGGCGTCGACCGCCAGGACCACCGGGCGGCCGTGCCGGGCGCCGACCCGGGTGGCCGTGTCGGTGTCGGCGGAGAGGTGGACGTCCTGCCGGGCCATCGGCCGCAGGCCCTCGCGGAATATCGACGCCAGGTTCCGGGTGGCGGTGCCGTGGAACAGCACCGCCGGGGGCTCGGCGGCGGCCAGACCGAGGTCGACCGCCACCGTGTGCCCCTGGCTGGCACGGATCGAGAGACCGTCCTCGGAGAAGGCGAACCGGCGCTTGTTGTTGGTCGCCACCACGTGGTCCAGCTCGGCCCTGGTCAGCCGGCTGCCCTGGGCCGCCAGCGCGGCCAGCAGGGCGTCCACCCGGACCCAGCCGGCCGCGTCCAGGGTGATCCCGACCCGCCCGGGCTCGTGCCGCAGGATGCGGGACAGCATCTTGCTGGTCCTGACCGTGCGCTTCTCGTCCACTTCTCTCCCGATCCTTCCCCCGTGGCAGCCCGGCTACGAGGCCTGGCTGACCGAACTCATGTTGAAGTCCGCGACCCGCACCGGCGGCATCGCCGTCCGGGTGAACCAGTCGCTCCACTCGCGCGGCAGGCAGCGCTCGGTGCGGCCCACCTCGGTGATCCGGCCGAGCAGCTCGACCGGCGACTCGTTGAACCGGAAGTTGTTCACCGCGCCGACGACCTCGCCGTTCTCCACCAGGTAGACGCCGTCCCGGGTGAGGCCGGTGAGCAGCAGCGTCGCCGGGTCCACCTCACGGATGTACCAGAGGCAGGTGAGCAGCAGGCCGCGCTCGGTGCGGGCGATCATCTCGTCCAGGGTCGGCGCGGCCGCCTGGTCGGCCGTCTCCAGGACGAGGTTGTCGATCGCCGGCTTCAGCGGCAGGCCGGTCAGGCCGGCCGAGTGCCGGGTGGTGATCAGCTCGGTCAGCTCGCCGTCCCGGATCCAGTCGGTGGCGGCCAGCTCCGCGCCGTTGTCGAAGACCGAGGAGTCCCCGGACGTCGAGTGCGCCAGCACGAACGGCGCCGCCTCCAGGCCCGGCTCGGCCGGGTCGGAGCGCAGCGTCAGCGGCAGCTTGGCCAGCTTGTCGCCGATCCGCGTTCCCCCGCCGGGCTTGGAGAACACCGTCCGCCCTTCGAAGGCGTCCCGGCCGCCGGAGGACCAGCTCAGGTAGACCATGAGGTCGGCCACCGCCGAGGGCGGCAGCAGCGTCTCGTACCGGCCGGCCGGCAGGTCGACCTTGCGGGCGCCCCAGGCCAGCCTCTTGGTCAGCTGGGCGTGCAGGTCGGTGACGTCCACGTCGGTGAAGTCCCGGGTGGCGGCGCCGGCCCAGGCCGAGCCGGTGAGGTCGGCCGTCTTGGCGTTCAGGTCGACCGTGCCGGTCGGCTGGTCGTGGCGCAGCCGCAGGCCGGTGGAGGTGCCCAGGTAGCTGGAGACCACCTCGTGCCGGGCGAAGCCGTACAGCAGCTCGCCCTGCGCGGTGGCCCGGGCGAAGGCCTCACCGAGGGCGGGCGCGAACGCCGCGAACACCTCGATCGAGGTCTCGGCGGGCGGCTCGGTGAAACCGGGAGAGGACGGCCGGTCGGCGATCAGCGGCTGGGCGTCCTCGGCCGGACCGGCCGCCCGGGCGGCGTCCTCGGCGGCCCGGACCAGGCCCTCCACCTCGTCCGCGGTGACGGCCTCGCGGGAGACCACCCCGGAGGCGGTGCCCTCGGCCCCGGCCACCGTGGCGATCACGGTGAGGCGGCGGCCGCGGGTGACGCCGTTGGTGGTGAGCGCGTTGCCGGCCCAGCGCAGGTTGGCGGTCGACTCCTCGTCGGCGATCACCACGCAGCCGTCGGCGCGGGAGAGGCCGAGCGCCAGCTCGACCAGTTCGTGGGGCTGCATCGCGGCCATCAGTGACCCGCCTCCTGCTGGGTGTTGAGCACGTTGACGTTGCGGAACAGCGCCGAGGGGCAGCCGTGGCTCACCGCCGCGATCTGGCCGGGCTGCGCCTTGCCGCAGTTGAAGGCACCGCCGAGGACGTAGGTCTGCGGGCCGCCGACGGCCGCCATCGAGCCCCAGAAGTCCGTGGTGGTGGCCTGGTAGGCGAAGTCCTTGACCTGGCCTGCGAGTTCGCCGTTCTTGATGGCGTAGGCGCGCTGGCCGGTGAACTGGAAGTTGTAGCGCTGCATGTCGATCGACCAGGAGCGGTCGCCGACGATGTACAGGCCGTTCTCCACGCCCGCGAACAGGCCCTCGGTGGACGGGCCGCCGGCGGCCGGCTGGAGCGAGACGTTGGCCATCCGCTGCACCGGGACGTGGGCGGGGGAGTCGGCGAACGCGCAGCCGTTGGAGCGGTCGAACCCCTTGAGCTTCGCCATCCCGCGGTCCAGCTGGTAGCCCACCAGGACACCGTCCTTGACGAGGTCCCAGGACTGCGTGGCGACGCCCTCGTCGTCGTAGCCGACGGTGGAGAGGCCGTGCTCGGCGGTGCGGTCGCCGGTGACGTGCATCAGCTCGGAGCCGTACTTCAGCGAGCCCAGCTGGTCGAAGGTGGCGAAGGACGTGCCCGCGTAGGCGGCCTCGTAGCCGAGCGCCCGGTCCAGCTCGGTGGCGTGGCCGATCGACTCGTGGATGGTCAGCCAGAGGTTGGACGGGTCGATCACCAGGTCGTAGCGGCCGGCCTCGACGCTCGGCGCCTTCATCTTCTCGGCCAGCAGGACGGGGAGCTCGGCCAGCTCGGCGTCCCAGTCCCAGCCGGTGCCGGTCAGGTACTCGAAGCCGCGCCCGACCGGCGGGGCCAGGGTGCGCATCGAGTCGAAGGCCCCGGTGCGCTCGTCCACCGAGGTGGCCTCCACCGTCGGGTGCAGCCGGATCCGCTGCTGGGTGGTGACGGTGCCGGCGGTGTCGGCGTAGAACTTGTTCTCCTGCACCGTCAGCAGCGTGGCCTGGACGTGCGAGACGCCCTCGGCGGCCAGCAGCCGCGAGCTCCAGCCGGCGAGCAGCGCCGTCTTCTCCGCGTCCGGCACCTCGAAGGGGCTCACCTCGTAGGCGGAGACCCAGGTGGCGTCCGGGTAGACCGGCTCGTCCGCCAGCTCGACCCGCTCCTTCGAGCCGGCCGCCCGGCTGATCCCACCGGAGAGCCGGGCCACCGCGACGGCCTGCTCGGCGACCTTCGCCGCCGCGGCCGTGGTGAGGTCCACCCCGGCGGCGAAGCCCCAGGCGCCGTCCAGCAGCACCCGGACGGCGAAGCCGAGCTGGACGCTGTCGGAGGTGCCGGCCGGGCGGGCGTCGCGCAGCCGCCAGGAGGCGCTGCGGACCCGCTCCAGTCGGAAGTCGGCGTGCGCGGCCCCGAGTTCACGTGCCCGGGTGAGGGCGGCGTCGGCCAGGGCGTGCAGCGGGTAGGCGAGGAACAGCGGGTCGACGGCGCGCCCGCGCGCGGCGCCGGCACTGCTCGTCGGGGGGATCGGAGGCAATCGGGCTCCCTGGTCGGAGGGGTGGCGGTGCGGGCGCCCCCGGACAGGGGTACCCGCACCGCATCATTGCCCGTCCACCGGGTTTCGGCCAGCAGATTTCGCCACGCCCCCGCGTGTCAGCCGAACTTCAGCGAGCCGCTGACGTGCTGGTAGAGCTGCTGGTTTGCCGGTCCTGGATCGGACTCCTGCCCCTGGCGCCAGTTCCAGCGGAAGGCGACGACCAGGTGCAGCAGCCGTCCGTCGTGGACCATGTACTGCTCCATCGCCTCGTCGTTCGCGTGCTTGATGATGCAGGGGTAGTCGTATTCGCCGCGCGTGCTGTAGCTGTACTCGAACTCGGTGGCGTTGACGTCACCGCTGTGCAGCACCGAGCGCGGATCCCGGACCAGGGTCACGTAGAACTTGTCGGGCACCGGGTCCGAACAGAACTGGCCCGCGCCTTTCAGCAGCTCCTGCACCCGCGCCTGGGCGGTCTCCCGCGCACCCTTGACGACTTTCCCCTCGTCCTTGATCCGGATCTGCGTGAAGGTGTCAGGACTGCTCCAACTGGCCTCGTCGGCACCGATGCTGGCGAGGTAGTCCTGAGGCACGGCGACCGCGAGGCCGAGCGCGGGGACCTGCTGCGACTTGTAGCCGGGCGGCACCGCGGCCACGGTCGGGTGACCATCGTGACGCGTCAGCATCCAGCCGGCCGCGGTGGCCACCCCGACGAGCACGGCGGTGGCGGTGGCCAGCACTGCCCGGCCGCGCCCGGTCCCGAGGAAGGGACGCGCCGCCGGCCGCCCGTCCTGCGGCCGTACGGTCGGGGACGCCGTGGCGGCCGGCGCCTCGTCGGCCGGCATCGCGGTCGTCGGGACGGTGCCGCCGGGCACCGGCACCTCGACCGACGTCGGTGTCGGCACCGGTGGCGCGAGAGTGAACAGCCGCTCCGCCTCATCGGCGGTCGGCCGGCGGGCCGGGTCGCGGTCCAGCAACGCCATCAGCGGCCCGGTCAGCGCGCCGGCCCGGCGCGGCGGCGGCACCTCGTCCTGGATGATCGCGGCGATCGTGCCCTGGGTGGACTGCCGCCGGTACGGGTGCAGCCCCTCCAGGGCCTCGTACAGCACCAGCCCCAGTGCCCACAGGTCGGCGGCCGCCGTCGGGCGCTCGCCGGTGGCCCGCTCCGGGGACAGGTACGGGACGGAGCCGATCACCGTGCCCGTCCGGGTGAGGTCGCTGCCGCCCTCGACCTGGGCGATCCCGAAGTCGGTCAGGATCACCTCTCCGACGCGGGTGCGCATCACGTTCGCCGGTTTGATGTCCCGGTGCACCACCCCGGCCGCGTGCACCACGGCCAGCGCGGAGGCCAGCTGACGGCCGATCGAGGCGGCCTCGGCGATGCTCACCGTCCCGGACGCGAACCAGGAGTCCAGGCTCTCGCCCTCGATCAGCTCCATCACCAGCCACGGCCGGCCGTCGACCGTCTCGATGTCGTGCACCCGGACGATGTTGGGGTGGCGCAATCCCGCCGCGGCCTGCGCCTCCCGCTCCATCCGCCGCAGCAACTCCTGGCGGTACTGCTCGTCGACGCCCTCCGGCAGCGCGGGCTCCTTCAACGCCACCTGGCGGTTCATCCGTTCGTCGGTCGCGCTCCAGACCGTGCCCATGCCGCCGCGGCCCAGACGCTCGTTCAGCCGGTACCGTCCCGCTATCAGCGCGCCGGACGCGGCAGGGCCGACGAATCCCCCGAGTTCACTCATGCTTCCTATCTTGGCGAACATCCCGGCCCGGCGGGGACATCGGGGCCCGGATCCGCGGCGTCCGGACCGGGCCGGGAGCGCGGAGTCAGGCCACCGTCTCCCACCAGCCGTCCAGCTCCGGCGGATTGTCGACGTCGACGCGCTCGCCGGGGCGGGGCACCGCCAGCGGGACGGCCTGCTGCTTGGCCTCCGCCAGCAGGCGCTCGATCGGCTCGGACCACGGGTGCAGACCCAGGTTGAAGGTGCACCAGTGCACCGGGACCAGCAGGCCGGCGTTCAGCTCGCGGTGGGCGAGGACGGCGTCCTCCGGGGTCATGTGGATGTCCGACCAGGCCGCGTCGTACGCGCCGATCTGGACCAGCGCGGCGTCGAACGGGCCGTGCTGCGCGCCGATCTTCGCGTAGCCCTCGAAGTAGCCGGAGTCCCCGGTGTAGAAGACCTTGCGGGTGGGACCGGCGATCACCCAGGAGCCCCAGAGGGTGGTGTTGCGGGTCAGGCCGCGGCCGGAGAAGTGGTGGGCTGAGGTCAGGGTGACCGCCAGCTCGCCGAGGGTGCACGTCTCGTCCCAGTCCAGCTCGATGATCCGGTGCTCCGGGACGCCCCAGCGGCGCAGGTGCCCGCCGATGCCGAGCGGCACCGCGAACGGCGCCGACTGGCTGCGCACCAGCCGCTTGACCGTCGCCATGTCCAGGTGGTCGTAGTGGTCGTGCGAGATCAGCACCGCGTCGACCTGCGGCAGCTCCTCCAGCTCCACCGGCACCGGGTGCAGCCGCTTCGGGCCGACGTGCGCCGAGGGGGAGCAGCGCTCGCTCCAGATCGGGTCGAGCAGCACCCGGGTGCCCTCGATCTTGACCAGTGCGGACGCGTGCCCGTACCAGGTGATCTCCACGCCCTCGGCGGCCGGGCGGGGCCCGGCGGCGGGGCGGACGGTCGGCACCGGGTGCGCGGGCACCCGGCCCTCGCGCTGGAACAGCATCCGGCGCGCGGTGTCCCGGTCGAAGTCGGGGGTGGACTTGGCCCGCGCCAGCGTGGACGGCGCGTTGTGGAAGACGCCGTCGCGGTACTGCGGAGAGTCGCGCACCCGCTCCTCGCGCTCGCCGTCGGGCCGCCGTCCGAACGCCGCCGGCAGGTCGCGCAGCGACCAGGCGGCCGCTCCCGCGCCGGCCGCCAGGGCGGCCAGGGCCAGCAGTCGTCCGCGCCGGTGGGTGGTACCGCGCCGTCCCTCGATCATCCGCGCCCTGCCTTCGCTCGTCGGCCCCGTCCGTCGCCGGGGTCGCCGGGGCCCTTCCATGGAAGCGGTGCGGTCGGCCCCGCTAGTCCCGCACCACGGGGGCAACGGGTACGTCGCGGCACATGTTCCCGGGCGGCCGGTGCGGGCGGGCCCGTGCGCAGGACTCGTGGGAAGCCACAACAGCGTGTGCGCCACCGGTGTGCCGCCCGTGTGCAGTACGTGAACCTGGCATGGGCACGGATTGTCGGATTGCGACAGTTCCGCCGGTGAGGCGCTGTGGGAGCCCGATTCGTCTCCGCCCCGGGCCGACCGATAGCGTCACACTGCGTACGCAATCCGACGTACGCACCTTTACGGAGAGAGGTGGATCGTTGAGCCGCTCGGTTCTCGTCACCGGAGGAAACCGGGGCATCGGCCTCGCGATCGCCCTGGCCTTCGCCGAGGCGGGCGACAAGGTCGCCATCACCAGCCGCTCGGGTGAGGTGCCCCAGGAGCTGGCCAAGTACGACGTCCTCGCGGTGCGCTGCGACATCACCGACAGCGCCCAGGTGGACGCGGCGTTCACCGAGATCGAGGCCAAGCACGGCGGGGTGGAGGTGCTGGTCGCGAACGCGGGCATCACCCACGACACCCTGCTGCTGCGGATGTCCGAGGACGACTTCACCTCCGTCGTCGACACCAACCTCACCGGCACGTTCCGGGTGGTCAAGCGCGCCTCCAAGCTGATGATGCGCGCCCGCAAGGGCCGGGTCGTGCTGATCTCCTCGGTGGTCGGCCTCTCCGGCTCGCCGGGCCAGGCCAACTACGCCGCCTCCAAGGCCGGCCTGGTCGGCTTCGCGCGCTCGCTGGCGCGTGAGCTGGGCCCCCGCAACATCACCGTCAACGTGGTCGCCCCCGGCTTCGTCGACACCGACATGACCGCAGTGCTCAGCGACGAGCGCCGCGCGGAGATCGTCTCGGGCGTGCCGCTGGGCCGTTACGCGGCGCCCGCCGAGGTCGCCTCCACCGTGCGGTTCCTCGGTTCGGACGAGGCCGCGTACATCACCGGAGCCGTCATTCCCGTCGACGGCGGATTGGGCATGGGTCACTGAACATGAGTGGAATCCTTGAGGGCAAGCGGATCCTGATCACCGGAGTGCTGATGGAGTCCTCCATCGCGTTCCACACCGCCAAGCTCGCCCAGGAGCAGGGCGCCGAGATCATCCTCACCGCCTTCCCGCGCCCGACCCTCACCGAGCGGATCGCCAAGAAGCTGCCGAAGCCGGTCAAGGTGCTGGAGCTGGACGTCTCCAGCGAGGAGCAGCTGGCCGGCATCGCCGACCAGGTCCGCGAGCACCTGCCGACCCTGGACGGCATCGTCCACTCGATCGGCTTCGCCCCGCAGGACGCCCTGGGCGGCAACTTCCTCAACACGCCGTGGGAGTCCGTGGCCACCGCCATGCAGGTCTCGGCGTTCTCGCTGAAGTCGCTCACCACGGCGCTGCTGCCGCTCATGCAGGACGGCGGCTCGGTGGTCGGCCTGACCTTCGACGCCCAGTTCGCCTGGCCGAAGTACGACTGGATGGGCCCGGCCAAGGCCGCGCTGGAGGCCACCTCGCGCTACATGGCCCGCGAGCTCGGCGAGCGCAACATCCGGGTCAACCTGGTCTCGGCCGGCCCGATCGGCTCGATGGCCGCCAAGTCCATCCCGGGCTTCGGTGACCTCGCCGCCACCTGGGACGCCCGCTCCCCGCTGAAGTGGGACCTGAGCGACCCGGAGCCGGCCGGCCGCGGCGTCGTCGCCCTGCTGTCGGACTGGTTCCCCAAGACCACCGGCGAGATCGTCCACGTGGACGGCGGCCTGCACGCCATCGGCGCCTGACGGTCCGCACGCGCGTACGCGCCGCTGCCCGGCACTCCCTCCGGGGGGGGGGGGGTGCCGGGCAGCGTGCTGTGCGGCGGCTACTTCGGGGCGAAGGGCTCGCAGCCGAGGCGGGTGGTGGTGGCGTCGGCCCAGGACCTGAACAGCGGGGAGCTGTAGGCCGGGGCCGCCGGGTCGACGTACGGATCGCGCCCGGACAGGTGGAAGAACACGCTGCCGTTCCCGCAGGGGGCGAGGACGACAGTGTCGGAACCCTTGCCCCGCCAGCCGGTCGGCAGGGGTTTGTCCAGGGTCTCCTGCCCGGCGACGAACGCCGGGTACCGGGGCTCGGTGCTGCTGGTGAACCGGATCACGGGGTCGCTCAGGATCCCGCTGTAGACCCAGCAGGACCGGATCGGAGCCGCCGGGTCGCTGACCCGCTGGACCAGGTTCTGCACGCCCGTCCCGGTGCCCGCACCCGGCAGGCCGCAGAGCTGCCCGTCGACGGCGGGCTGCCAGGACGTGCCGGCCGCCGTCAGATGGACGTCCGGCACCTCGGCCGCGCCGCAGCCGGAGGACTTGGCGACCGTCGCGCCGAACCCGGCGGCCAGCCGGGCGAGGGCCGCGCGGGCCTCGGCCGAAGGGGTCTCCTTGGCGGGTACGTCCTGCCAGTCGGTCAGCTTCCCGCGGTGGTGCACGTCCACGGTGAGCGCGTCGGCGTCCCGGGCGGCGAGGCGGTCACGGTCGCGGACGGGCAGCCGGCAGCCGGGCGGCAGCATCAGCCAGCCGGTGTCGTTGGAGAACGCGCCGACCGGCCCCCGGTCCGGCTGGGACATTCCCGGGTCGACCGTGGTGTCGCGGTCGAGGGCGTCGACGCGGTGGGTCCGCAGCGAGAGTTCGGCGGCAGGCTTGCCGCCGTGCTCGACGTCGATGATGCAGGTGGCCCTCGGGTCGGCCCGGTCCTTCGAGAAGCTGCTGTCGACGACGGTCACCTTCCCGCCGCCCAGCACCTTCTGCACGTCGCCGGTCGCGACGGCGCCCCCGCAGAGCCGGTCAGGGGTGAACAGGTTGGTGTATCGCCAGGCCACATAGCCGCCGGCCCCCAGCGCGACGACGAGGGCCGGGACGACGAACAGCAGCACCCGTCGGGCGCGCCGGGAGAGGCTCACTTCTGGCCGTTCCGTCCGAGGGCGATGGCCGCGTTGTTGTAGCCGGTGTCGTGGCCGTTGTCCATGGATGCGGAGATCTCGTCCACGATCTGCGCGTTCTCGCCGTACCCGTGCTCCCGGCCCCACTCCAGCACCATCTGCTTGCTCTGGGTCAGGCTGGCCGTGTGCCCGTTGGAGGTGTCCAGGTTGCCCTTCGCCTGGGCCTCCTCCTTGACGTGGTCCACCCAGGCGTTGATGCCTTGGTCGGCGAGGCCGCCGACGACATCGCCGCCCTCGGGGATGAAGCCGGTCGCGGTGCCGCTGATCGAGGAGACCAGCGCACCCGTCTTGTCCGCCCACTCCATCCGCTCCTCCTTGTCGTCCAGGAAGATCGACGAACGGACGGCGTCGTACGCGCCCAGCGCGGTGCCGACGCGCTGGCCCGGCAGGGTCCGGTCGCTGTCGCTCACCCGTGGGTCGGCCGGCAGGCCGTCGATGATCCGGGCCGACTTGGCGCGCTCGGCGTCGTACAGGGTCGCGTACGCCTCGGGCTCCTCGGAGACGCCGCGGATCACCCGGACCAGGTGGTCGCTGGTGCCGCCGAGGTGGCCGACGCCGTTCTCCTCCCAGGGCCCGTCGTGCGCGGCGTTGCTGACGTGCTCGCTCAGGATCCGGTGCGTGTCGTCCACGTAGTCCGAGAGCGCGTTGGCCAGCGGCTTGCGCAGGTCCTCGTGGACCTCGGCGCCCTTGCCGTCCCCGTCCAGCGCGTCGATCGCGCCCTGCATCACCCGCGCCTGCGCCGGGGTGTGCGGGCCGCCGTGGTGGGTGCCCTCGCCGGGGACGTCGCCGGTGGCGGCGGCCTCCAGGGCGGCGGCGAGGCCGGCCTGGTGGGTGGTCTCGTCGACCATCGGCGCGCTGTACAGGGTGTTGACGTACGTGGTGGGCCACTCGCGGTCGCGCAGCAGGTACTTGAGGCGGTCCTCGGCGCCGGGCGACTTCGGGTCCAGGAACATGGTCGCCGCCTCGGGGTTCTGGCCCATCAGCTTGAGCACGCCGTCGACGGGGTCGTACACCAGGTCCGGGCGCGGGCCGTCGAACTGGTGCGAGGACCACCGGTTCTTGTCGCCCCGCTCGGCGTTGACGATGTCGGTGCCGAGGTCGTTCAGGAAGTCCTTGCCGTACCCGGCGTTGCCGCGCTGGAGCAGGGTGGCGAGCGTCTGGTAGCCGTAGATCGGCTCGGTCTTGCCGCCGAAGTGGCGCGCGTTGATGTTCTTGACGCCGGCTTCCCTCAGGCCCTGGCGGAAGTCCTGGTAGAACTTGCTCTTCGGGTCGCGGGTGGCGCCCGCGATGGTGTTGGCGAGGTTGGTCTGCAGCTCGCCGTACTCGCCCTTGAGCTTGCCGCCCCGGTCGTTGATCCGCACCTCCAGCTCGTCGGCGAGCAGCAGGGTGCCCTCGGGGCCGAGCGCGGTGAGCAGGGTCTGGCCGTACTCGGGGCTGCCGGAGTCGGCCTTCATCAGGTTGTTGAGCTCGGCGAGCTCCTCCGGGCTGAGCTTGCCGCCGTCCTTGATCTTCTGGGCCAGCTCGGCGGCGCGCCTGCCGTCGGCGACATCGCCACCGCCGACCGCCTGGCCGTTGAAGGTGTTCGTCACGTCGCCGACCTTGGCGGCGCGCCGGAGCTGGAGGGCGGCCCGCTGGTCGGCGGCGGTCGCCTCCTCCAGGTAGACCTTGATCTTCTGGGCCCATCGGCCGGCGGCCTCGTGGCGCTCGCGCTGGAAGTCGGGCTCGTGCCGGTAGTCGGCCCGGGTGGCCGGGTCGAGGGCGCCGACGTCGAACAGGACGTTGCCGGTGCCGGTCACCTTCATGCCGTCCTTCTGGGCGTCCTCGACGGTCTGCCTCAGCTTCTTCTGCGCCGACTCGAAGTCGCTGTGCGCGTCCGTGATGATCGAGGCGACGGCCTTCGCCTCGGTCTGCGCGTCGATGGTCTGCTGCTTGGTGACCAGGATGTGCAGGTTGGCGGCGGACGCGGTGGAGCCCAGCCAGAGGCCGCCGTTGCCGGTGACCGAGAGCACCTCGGTCTCCAGCCGGTGCTGGACGGCCTCGTACTTCCCCGCCATCGCGGTCCAGTCGGCGGCGGCCTTGGCCATGCCCGAGAGATCGGCCTTCATGACGTCCTCGAACCCGAGCATGCTCACGCCCCTGCGGTGAACGACGTCGCGATGCCGTGCTCGACGCTGAGGTAGTTGGTGTGCGTCTGCCGCATCATCCCGGCCTCCGCATTGAGCCGCCCGTTGAGCTGCGAGACCTGCTCGTGCCACTCCTGCAGCGCCCCGCGCAGCGCCCCGGCGGTGTCCCACCCGCTCAGCGTCGACGCCGCGGCCCCCGTCGACTCGTCGGCGGCCTTGCCCGCGGCGGTGCTGTCGTTGGCGATGCCGTCGAGCGAGGTGGCGGCCTTGTCGAGCGCACCGGTCGACACCTGCGTCGGGACCCCACCCGGCTTCGCGTCCGGATCAGCCATCGAACCCTCCCCGTTCTGCCCGTCCTGGGCCGGCGCTTGACCGCCCGTAAATTTTTTACGGGACGTTAGCACGCCAAAACCACGCCAGGGGAAGCCTGTTCCGTACACGAGGAACCGCTGCCCGCACCCGGACGGCACTCCCCGCCGGTACGTTCCGTACGCGACTCGCCATGGGGAGTGACGAGTGGATCACCCGGACATCACGGGAGGTCGGGGGCGCCGCGGCCAGGTTGACGCGGCTGTCGGCGGTCCGGGGCGGACTCGTGACGGCGAGGGCGCGCGGGGTCGTCGGGCGGGCCCCGGCCCGGGGTCGTCAGCCGTCGGCGTCGGCGCAGGCGCCGATGGCGCGGCCGGCCTCGACGGAGGCGCGCTGGGGGTCGCCGGCGCGGATGGCGTCGAGGATCTCGTCGTGGCCGAGGTAGCGCTCGGCGATCAGTTCGGGGCCGACGTCGTGGCGCAGGTGGGCGCGGGTGACCTCGCCGAGGTCGGCGTAGAGGGTGGCGAGGACGTCGTTGTGGGCGGCGGCGACGACGGCCTGGTGGAAGGCGGCGTCGGCCTGGACGAAGTCCTCGGCGTCGCCGGAGCGCCAGGCGTCCTCGCGGCGGGCGAGGGCGGCGTCCAGCAGGGCGAGGTCGCGGTCGGTGCGACGGGTGGCGGCCAGGCCCGCGGCGGAGGTCTCCAGGGTGATCCGCAGTTCGGCCACCTGGGACTGGTCGGCGTCGGCGAAGCGGCGGTGCATGACCCCGGCGAGCTCGCTGGTGGCGAGGACGTAGGTGCCCGAACCCTGGCGGATGTCCAGCAGGCCGTTGTGGGCGAGGGCGCGGACGGCCTCGCGGACGGTGTTGCGGGCGACGCCGAGCTCCTCGACGAGGGCGGCCTCGGTGGGGATGCGCGAGCCGACGGGCCACTCGCCCGAGGTGATCTGGGCGCGCAGCTGCGCGATCACCTGGTCGGACAGCGGGGTGCGCCTCGGTGAGGACAGCGCCACGGGGACTCCTTGCGGCTTCGGGTCGGCGACGGTGGGGGCGGCGGCCGGTGGGTGGGTGGGTTGGCGTCCGGGCGGTGGGGCGGCGTCCGGGGCCCGGACGGTGCTTCAGGGGGGTCGGGACATCATGCCAATTCAAAGGTGCGCTAATTCATCCCATCATTCTATGATGGCTCGCATGCCTTCCGCAGCAGACACCACCACGTCCCCGCGAACCGGGGTCCGGCCGCAGACCGAGCAGCCGTCCTCCCGCCGGAGCAAGTACCTCGGTTGGCTGTTCGCCGTCGCGATCGCCGCCGCCGCCTTCAACCTCCGACCCGTCGTCACCAGCCTCGGGCCGCTGCTCCGGCAGGTCACGACCGACCTCGGAATGAGCCCGACGGTGGCCGGCCTGCTCGCCGCCGTCCCCTCGCTCTGCTTCGCCGTCTTCGGGTTCACCGCCCCCGGCATGGCCCGCCGGCTCGGCCCGATCGCGGTCGTCACCGCGGGCATGGGCGCGATCACGGTGGGCGCCCTGACCCGTTCCTTCGCCGGCGGCACGGCGGTCTTCCTGCTGCTCACCGCGCTCGCGCTGGCCGGGGTGGCGGTCTCCAACGTGCTGATCCCGGTGGTGATCAAGCGCTACTTCCCGGATCGGGTCGGTCCGATGATCGGCCTGTACTCGATGGCGCTGTCGGCCGGCACCTCGCTGGCCGCAGCCGTCACCGTCCCGATGACCACCGCGCTCGGCGGCGACTGGCGGGTCGGGCTCGGCGTCTGGGCCGCGCTCGGCGCGGTCGCCCTGGTGCTCTGGCTGATCGTCGCGGCGGCCAGGCGCGAGCGCGGCGACAAGGGCTCCGGCACGACCGCCGAGCGGCTGCCGATCACCCGCAGCCGCACCGCCTGGGCGATGGCCTGCTTCTTCGGCCTCCAGGCCACCGGCGCGTACGCGGTGATGGGCTTTCTGCCGATGATCTTCCAGGACGCCGGGGTCTCCAAGGGCACCTCCGGCGTGCTGCTGGCGCTGACCATGGTGATCGGCGTCCCGGTCTCCTTCGTCCTGCCCAACCTCGCCGCCCGCCGCGGCGACCAGCGGCTCTTCGTGGTGGTGCTCGCCTCCTGCGGCATCGCCGGGTACGCCGGCCTGGCCCTCGCCCCGGCCGCCGCGCCGTGGGTCTGGGCCACCCTGGTCGGTCTCTCCAACTGCGCGTTCCCGCTGGTGCTCACCATGATCGGCCTGCGCGCCCGGACCGCCGGCGGGGTGGCCCAGCTCTCCGCCTTCGCCCAGGGCGTCGGTTACCTGATCTCCATCCCCGGCCCGATCCTGATCGGCCGGCTGTACCAGGCCACCGGCGACTGGTACCTGCCGCTGGGCTTCCTCGCCCTGCTGCTGGTGCCGCAGATGCTGTTCGGCCTGCGGGCGGCGCTGGCCCGGCACATCGAGGACGAGGCGGTGCGCCCCGCGGCGCCCGCCAAGGCCTGACGGCGGCCGGCGCAGGCCCCGAGGGGCCGGTGCCCGGCGGGCATGACCGGGGTGGGAGAATCCGGTCATGCCCGTACTCGAACCGAACCCCACCGACGGCCACAAGAAGCTCGGCCGGCTCGCCGCGGTGATCGCCGGCATTGTTGTCCTGCTGATCGTCGTCGCCACCGTCGCCCAGAACCTCGGCTGACGCCCGGCCCCGACCCCGGCCGACCGGCGAGCAGCCTCCTGCCGGCCGTCGGGCGACCTGCCGTTGGCCGGCACACGAAGCCCCGGCGAACGGCGCATGATGGCACCCTCCACTCCTGAGAGTGGCGGCATCCGGGAGCATCGCGCCCCCCGGCGGCTTTTCTGCCAAGCTTGCTGGGTATGAGCGCCGACACGCCCCGCAGGATCATCGTTCTCCGCCATGCCAAGGCCGACTGGCCCAACGGCGTCGACGACCACGAGCGGCCGCTGGCCGACCGGGGCCGCCATCAGGCCCCGGAAGCCGGTCGCTGGCTCGCCGACTCCGGCATCAACCCCGACTACGTGCTCTGCTCGACGGCCCTGCGCGCCCGCGAGACGTGGAAGCTCGCCGCACACGAGCTGCCGAAGCGCTCCCGGAAGACCGTGTACGAGGACCGGGTGTACGAAGCCAGCCCCGGTGAGATCATCACCGTCCTCCAGGAGACCCCGGAGGAGTACGCCGACCTGGTGCTGGTCGGCCACAATCCCGGTGTGCTCGGGCTGACCCAGGTGCTGGCCGGGGACGCGGGCGACCGGGACGCGCTGGAACGGCTGCGGCTCGGCGGGTTTCCGACCGCCGCCATCGCGGTGCTGAGCTTCAGCGGCTCCTGGAAGGGCGTCGAGCCGGGCGTGGCGGAGCTGGTCTCGTACTACACGCCGCAGGACTGACCGGCGCAGGACCGCCCCGCGACGGGCCGCCCCGGGAGGGACAGCCCCGCGAGGGACCGCCCCGCGCAGGACCGACGCCCGGCACGCCGCCGGACGGGCGCGCGCGCAGGGCTGATCGGACGTACCGGCCGGGCGCGCGCTGGACCGATCGGACGTACGTGAGGGGCGCGAGGACGTGGTCCTCGCGCCCCTCACGGCTGTGCGGGAGCTACTCGGTCGGCGTGCCGTGCAGGACGTCGGCCGCCTCGACCTCCTCGCGGGTGATGCCCAGCAGGTAGAGCACGGTGTCCAGGAAGGGCACGTTCACCGCGGTGTCGGCGGCCTCCCGCACCACCGGCTTGGCGTTGAAGGCCACGCCCAGCCCGGCCGCGTTCAGCATGTCCAGGTCGTTGGCGCCGTCGCCGATCGCCACCGTCTGCTCCAGCGGCACCTTGGCCTGCTCGGCGAAGCGGGCCAGCCAGCGCGCCTTGCCGGCCCGGTCCACGATCTCGCCGACCACCCGGCCGGTGAACTTCCCGTCCACCACCTCCAGGGTGTTGGCGGCCGCGTAGTCCAGCCCCAGCTGCTCCACCAGGTGGTCGGTGACCTGGGTGAACCCGCCGGAGACCACCGCGACCTGGAAGCCCAGCCGCTGGAGCGTCCGGATCAGGGTGCGCGCCCCCGGCGTGAACCGGACCTCCGCGCGCACCTTCTCGGTCACCGCGGCGTCCAGGCCGGCCAGCAGCGCCACCCGGGCGCGCAGCGACTCGGCGAAGTCCAGCTCGCCGCGCATCGCGGCGGCCGTCACCTCGGCGACCTTCTCCTCACAGCCCGCGTGGGCGGCGAACAGCTCGATCACCTCGTCCTGGATCAGGGTCGAGTCGACGTCCATCACGATCAGCCGCTTGGCCCGGCGCTCCAGGCCGGCCGCCACGACGGCGATGTCCACCCGCTGGGTGGCCGCCTCCTGGGCCAGCGCGGCGCGCAGCTCGTCGGTGGCGACGCCCGAGACGGCCAGCTCGACCGCGGTCACCGGGTACTTGGCCAGCCGGAAGACACGGTCGATGTTGCCGCCCGCGGCGGTGATCCGGGAGGTGAGCGCGGCGGTCGCGGAGGCGGTCAGCGGGTGGCCGAGCACGGTGACGTGCGAGCGGCCCTCACGGCGCGGCCGGTTGTCGCCGATGCCGGAGATGATCTCGGCCTGGAGCTTCTGCTCCTCGGCCCAGCGGTGCACGGTGGAGCGCAGCTCGCCCTCGACGCCGGGGGCGCCGCCGGCTGGCGGGGTGACCAGGGCACAGAGCGTTATCCGGCCACGGGTGACGACCTGTTCGATGTCGATCACGTCGACGCCGAATCCGGCCAGGGTGGCGAAGAGGCCGGCGGTGATGCCGGGGCGGTCCTTGCCGAACACCTTGACGAGCAGGGTGCGCTCGTCCTCGGTCCGGGGCTGCGGGGCGGGGAACGGCTCGGCGGCCAAGGGCGATGCGTTCATGATGCCTCCCACGCTACCCGCCGTCCGGCGCCGTCACGGCACCCGTCCGCGTCGTGGACGGGACGAAGGACGGGACCGGGAAGGAGGTGCGGGAGGTGTACGCACCAGCCCCGTGACCGGGTGGTTGCGCAGAGGTGACAACCGGGGGTGGTGGCGGGGCCGTCCGCGAATCGTTGCCGCCTGGTCACAGTCACCGGGGGTGACTTTCGTCAACGGGCGGCGGGCTGGAATGATTCCCCCGTCAGATTCAGGACATCGCACCCCCGGTCGGGGGCCACAATCGGGGGACCGAGAGAGCGGGGCAGGCGAGCAGTGCCGCAACTCGTCATTGAGATCAACGGACAGCAGCGGACTCTGGAGCCGGGGCGGTCCTACACCATCGGGCGCAACCCGCAGTCGGACTTCCCGTTCGACGACGCCAGGGTCTCCTGGCACCACGCCACCATCTCCTTCAACGGGGCGGGTTGGCAGCTCGACGACCACGGAAGCACCAACGGCACCTACACCGGCGGCGCCCGCACCATGCAGGCCCAGCTCTTCCCCGGTGCGGTGGTCAACCTCGGCAACGCCGAGAACGGTCCGCGGCTCGGGTTCTCCGCGCCGGCCCAGGCCGCCGCGCAGGCCCCCGCCTGGCACGAGGCCGCCACCAGCCGCAGCCACGCCCCGGCGCCCCAGCAGCCGCCCGTCCAGCAGCAGCCGCCCGCGCAGCAGCCGTGGGCCCAGCAGCCCCCGGTCCAGCAGCAGCCCCAGCAGCAGTGGGGTGGGCAGCAGCCCGTCCAGCAGCAGTGGGGCGGGCAGCCGCAGCCGCAGCCTTTCCCGCAGCAGCAGGCGCAGCAGCAGGGCTTCCCGCAGCCGGAGCCGCACGGCGGCTTCCCGCAGCAGCACGCCCCGCAGCACGACGCCGGCGCCCCGCAGCCGACGATGATCCGCAGCCTGACGGCCGGGATGAACACCGTCCGGATCGGTCGCGCGCTCGACAACGACATCGTGGTCTCCGACCTCCAGGTCTCCCGCCACCACGCCGAGCTGCGCCAGCTGCCCGACGGCCGGTACGAGATCGTCGACCTCGGCAGCCACAACGGCATCTTCCTCAACGGCCAGCGCGTCCAGCGCCAGCTGATCGGCCCGCAGGACCGCCTGACCGTCGGTCACTCCAGCTTCGTCCTGGTCGGCGACCAGCTGCAGGAGTTCGTCGACACCGGCGCCGTCTCCTTCTCGGCCCGTCACCTGACCGTCGAGGTCGACTTCAAGGGCGGCAAGAAGGTCCTGCTCAACGACGTCAGTTTCGGTGTCCCGGAGAAGTCCCTGGTCGCCGTCATCGGCCCGTCCGGCTCCGGCAAGTCGACCCTGCTGCGCGCCCTCACCGGCTACCGCCCGGCCGACCGCGGCGACGTCCTGTACGACGGCCGCAACCTCTACAAGCAGTTCGCCGAACTGCGCTCGCGCATCGGCCTGGTGCCGCAGTCGGAGATCCTGCACAAGGAGCTGACCGTCCGCACCGGCCTCAAGTACGCGGCCCGGCTTCGCTTCCCCGGCGACACCGAGGCCGCCGAGCGCGAGGCGCGGATCGACGAGGTGCTCTACGAGCTGCGCCTCGACAAGCGCGCCGACAACCGGATCACCGCCCTCTCCGGCGGCCAGCAGAAGCGTGTCTCGGTCGCCCTGGAGCTGCTCACCAAGCCGTCGCTGATCTTCCTGGACGAGCCCACCTCGGGCCTCGACCCGGGCATGGACCGCGAGGTCATGCAGATGCTGCGCGGCCTCGCCGACGACGGCCGCACCATCCTGGTCGTCACCCACTCGGTGGCCGAACTCGCCCTCTGCGACCGTCTCCTGGTGATGGCACCGGGCGGTTCGGTGGCCTACTTCGGCCCGCCGGACGAGGCGCTGCACTTCTTCGGGTACGAGACCTGGGCCGACGTCTTCCAGGCCTTCGAGAACTACCCGGACCACGACTGGGCCGGCCGCTACCGCGGTTCGGTGCACTACCAGCAGTACTCCGCCGACGTGGACGCCGGCGCGGTGCAGTCCGCCCAGATCGTCCAGGAGGCCATCAGGCCGCCGAAGCCGCAGAGCTGGGGCTCGCAGCTGTGGACGCTGATGCGGCGCTACGTGTCGGTGCTGGCCTCCGACCGCGGCTTCCTGGCCCTGTCGGTGCTGCTGCCCGCGGTCATCGGCGCGGTCAGTGTGCTGATCCCCAACGAACCGGGGCTCGCGCCCAACCCGAAGACGCAGCTCCACCTCAACAGCGGGGCCGCGACGATCATGCTGATCCTGGCGATCGGCGCCTGCTTCTCCGGGGCGGCCAACTCGGTCCGCGAGTTGATCAAGGAACGGGCGATCTACGAGCGAGAACGGGCCACCGGCCTGTCCCGCTCGGCGTACATGATGTCCAAGATCATCGTGCTGGGCTTCTTCAGCGTGATCCAGGGCGCGATCATCTCCGCCGTCGGCTTCCTGCCGCGCAAGCTGCCCGAGCACGGCCTGATCGTCGAGAACCTGCCGGTGATCGAGATGACCATCGGCATGATCCTGCTGAGCTTCGCCGCGATGATGTTCGGCCTGATGATCTCGGCGTTGGTGAAGACCTCCGAGAAGACCATGCCGCTGCTGGTCATGTTCGCGATCATCTCGGTCGTCTTCACCGGCTGCCTCTTCCAGATCTTCGGCAAGCCCGGTCTGGAGCAGGCCGCCTGGATGATGCCGGCCCGCTGGGGCACCGGCATCGTGGCCGTCACGCTCAACCTGTCGGAGCTCACGGGGCCCTGGAACAAGGACTTCCAGCACCCGGAGTACGACCCGCTGTGGAAGCACACCGTCGCCCAGTGGTGGGTCGACGCGGGTGCGCTGATCGCGATGTCGATCGTCATCGGCGTCATCGTGACCCGCCTCCAGCGGCGTCACGAGCCCGAGGTCATGCAGAAGGGCTGACCCCCCTCGCCGCATCCCAGGGGCGGCTCTTCCCGGCGACGGGGAGGGCCGCCCCTCGGCGTTCCCGTCCGGCCGGGCCTAGGGCTTGTCTGACAATTCGCGTCGCATCAGCGCGCGGCGGGAATTGTCAGACAAGCCCTAGGTCTGCGGACCTGCTCCCCGCGCGCCCCCGGACCGACGCGGCGGCCCGCCCGGCGGCGGTAGTTTGGCGGTATGCCCACCCTGCCCAGTGACCGCCGCCCCCGGACCGGCCTGCTGCCCGTCGACCGGATCCCGGTCGGCCCGCCGCCCGACGGCCCGCTGCCCGCCTGCGAGCCCTGCCTCGCCGGCATCGAGGCCGTCAGCCGGGCCCTGCTGGCGATGAGCCGCCACCTGGAGGTGCGCGAAGTCCTGCGCCGGATCACCGCCTCCGCCCGCGGCCTGCTCGACGCCGAGTACGCCGCCCTGGGCGTGCCCGACGACCACGGCGGCTTCGCCCAGTTCGTCGTCGACGGCGTCACCGACGAGCAGTGGAAGGCCATCGGTCCGCTGCCCCGCCAGCACGGCGTACTCGCCAAGATGCTGCACGAGACCGGGCCCACCAGGCTCGCCGACGTCCGCAAGGCGCCCGCGTTCGAGGGCTGGCCCGCCGCCCACCCGGAGATGGACGCCTTCCTCGGCATGCCCGTCCTCGACACCGACGCCGCCGAGGACGAACCGCAGGTCATGGGCGTCATCTTCCTCGCCAACAAGCGCGGCGGCGGCGGCTTCACCGACCACGACGAGGAACTGCTGCGGATCCTCGCCGCCCACGCCGCCCTCGCCCTCTCCAACGCCCGCCTCTACGAGCGCAGCCGCGAACTCACCCTGGCCGGCGAGCGCGCCCGGATCGCCCACGACCTGCACGACGCCGTCTCGCAGAAGCTCTTCTCACTGCGCCTCACCGCCAAGGCCGCCGCCACCCTGGTCGACCGCGACCCGGCCCGGGCCCGCGCCGAACTCGCCGAGGTCGCCCGGCTCGCCGCCGAGGCGGCCGACGAACTGCGCGCCGTCGTCGTCGAACTGCGGCCCGCCGCCCTGGAGGAGGACGGCCTCAGCGCCACCCTCGCCTCCCAGGTGCAGGTCCTCGACCGGGCCCACAGCGCCGACGTCTCCTTCGCCGCCGACGGCGTGCGCGCCCTGCCGCCGGCCCAGGAGGCGGCGCTCCTGCGGGTCGCCCAGGAGGCCCTGCACAACGCGCTGCGCCACTCCGGCGCCCGGCGGGTCACCGTCACCCTGGCCGGCACGCCCGCCCGCGGCGCCGTCCTGCGGGTCCGTGACGACGGCCGGGGCTTCGACCCCGAGTCCGTCCGCCGGGCCGGCCGCCACCTCGGCCTCGCCTCGATGCGGGACCGCGCCTCCGCGGTCGGCGGCTCGCTCACCCTGGACTCGGCCCCCGGCGCGGGGACGGTCGTCGAGATGGAGGTCCCCGGTGCCTGACACCACGCCAGCGATCCGCGTCCTGCTGGTCGACGACCACCAGGTCGTCCGCCGCGGCCTGCGCACCTTCCTGGAGGTGCAGGACGACATCGAGGTCGTCGGCGAGGCCGCCGACGGCGCGGAGGGCATCGACCGGGCCCGCGAACTCGACCCGGACGTCGTCCTGATGGACCTCAAGATGCCCGGCGTGGACGGCATCGAGGCGCTGCGCACGCTCAAGGGCGAGGGCAGCCGGGCCCGGATCCTGATCGTCACCAGCTTCACCGAGCACCGCACGATGGTCCCCGCCCTGCGGGCCGGCGCCGCCGGGTACGTGTACAAGGACGTCGACCCGGAGGCGCTGGCCGGCGCGATCCGCTCGGTGCACGCCGGCCACGTCCTGCTTCAGCCCGAACTGGCCGAGGCGCTGCTCGCCGACGACGGCCCGCGCCCGCCGCAGGGGCGCGGCGGTACCCTGACCGAGCGCGAGCGCGAAGTCCTCGGCCACATCGCCGACGGCCGCTCCAACCGGGAGATCGCCCGTAGCCTGCACCTGTCGGAGAAGACGGTGAAGACGCACGTCTCCAACATCCTGATGAAGCTGGACCTCGCCGACCGCACCCAGGCCGCCCTCTGGGCCGTCCGGCACGGGGAGGCGCGGGAGGGGTAGGGCGTGGTGGTGCCCGCAACCGCCCCCGGGGCTGACGGCTGGCGTCAGCGGGCGTCGCGCTCGTCGACCAGGGCGTTGTACGCCGCCACCTGGGCGCGGCGGGCGGTGCGGCGCAGGGGGTCCAGGACGGCCTGGCGGGAGGCCATCTCGGAGGCGCTGACCGCGGCGCCGTGGCTGTCGGAGGCGATCGCGAGCAGCGCGGCGACCTGCCGGGCCGACTCCAGGACGCGGACGGCCCGCGGCGGGTAGCCGGGGGCGAGCAGCTCGGCGTGGCCACGCCGGCGGTAGGCCTCCAGGGCTCGCAGCGCCTCCGGGCCGGCGCCGGCGACGTCGAGGCGGGTGAGCAGCAGGGTGGCCTCACGCAGGCCGTCCGCGAGCTCGCGCTCGGCCTCGCCCAGCGAGGGCACGTCGGCCGGCGGGGTGTCGTTCACCTCGGCGCAGCGCCAGAGCACCGTCGCCGAGCGGTCCCCGGCCGGGCCGAACACCTCGACCTCGGGGACCAGCCCGAGCGGCACCCCGACCGCCAGCACGGCCTCGCCCGCGCCGAGCGCGCGGTCGTTGAACGCCGGCGGGCCGGTCAGCCCGAGCGGGTGCCCGGCGCTGGGCAGGGCCAGCCGCAGGCCCTTCACGCCCAGCACCCGCAGCCGCCCGAGCGCCCAGGTGAGCCCGTGCCGCTCGCCCGGAGCGTCCCCGGGCAGCCCGGTCACCCGGTGGCTCTCGTCGGCCCCGAGGACGGCAGCGGCGGCGTTGTCGGGCGGCACCAGACCGGCCAGCAGGGCGTTGCCCCAGGCGGTCAGCCGCCCTGAACGAGGCTCTTCGTACGGATTGTCGGCAGGAGTCGCGAGCATCCGGCCAGCCTACGGAATCGGCGGTCATCCGCGTGGCGTAGGTTTGCCCCTGCGTGTGCGGCGCACCCACTCCGTGCCACCCGGCCGCCGGAGTAGGCTGCCCGCCCGCACCGACGGCCGTGATTTCTGTTTTGGGGAAGGCGTAGGCATGAGCGACGTGCTGGAGCTGGTGGACGTATCCGTGGTCCGGGAGGAGCGCGCGCTGGTCGACCAGGTCTCGTGGTCCATCTCGGAGGGCGAGCGCTGGGTCATCCTCGGCCCCAACGGCGCCGGCAAGACCACCCTGCTGCAGATCGCGTCCACGTACCTCTTCCCGACCGCCGGCAAGGTGTCCGTCCTCGGCGAGAAGCTCGGCGAGATCGACGTCTTCGAGCTGCGCTCCCGGATCGGCCTGGCCGGCGCCGCGATGTTCGACAAGCTGCCCGCCGAGCAGACCGTGCTGCAGACGGTGCTCACCGCCGCGTACGGGATGACGGTCAGCTGGCAGGAGCAGTACGAGGAGTCCGACGAGTCCCGCGCGATGGTGCTGCTGGACCGCCTCGGCATGTCCAAGCTGACCGCCCGCAAGTTCGGCACCCTCTCCGAGGGCGAGAAGAAGCGCACCCTGATCGCGCGCGCCCTGATGACCGACCCGGAGCTGCTGCTGCTGGACGAGCCGGCCGCCGGCCTGGACCTCGGCGGCCGCGAGGACCTCGTCCGCCGCCTCGGCGCGCTGGCCCAGGACGAGTTCGCGCCGGCCATGGCCATGGTCACCCACCACGTCGAGGAGATCGCCCCCGGCTTCACCCACGTCCTGATGATCCGTCAGGGCAAGGTGCTCACCGCCGGCCCGATCGACACCGAGCTGACCGCGCGCAACCTCTCCAAGTGCTTCGGCCTGCCGCTGACCCTGGAGCGCCACGGTGACCGCTGGTCCGCGCAGGGCCTGCCGCTCGGCTGAGGCCCACGGGCCCGTCCGGCCTGACGGCTCCGAACCCGCCGGATGCCTCTGAACTCCGCTGAACTGGGACCGGTCGCACGTGCGACCGGTTTCCGCCCCTCCACCTGCGGGAACTGTCCGCCTCGAAGGCCCTTCGCTCCCTAGGATGGACACGTGGACAGCTGGATCTGGTGGCTCCTGGCCGCCGTCGGCCTCGGCATACCGCTGGTGATCACCGCGATGCCGGAGTTCGCCATGTTCGCGGTCGGCGCGCTCGCCGCGGCCGGCGTCGCAGGGTTGGGCGTCGGGGTGGTGTGGCAGGTCCTGACCTTCGTCGCGGTCTCGGCCGGACTGCTGGTCGTGGTCCGCCCCATCGCGTACCGGCAGATGCAGAAGGGCCCGCAGGTCAAGATGGGCATCGAGGCGCTCAAGGGCGCCACCGCGGTCGTCGCGGAACAGGTCGACGGGGAGGGCGGGCGGATCAAGCTCAACGGCGAGATCTGGTCGGCCCGCGCGCTCAACCCCGGCAGTGTGTACCAGCCGGGGCAGCAGGTCGACGTCGTCGAAATCCAGGGCGCGACCGCCCTGGTCGTCTAGGGGAGAGTCCGTGGAACCCGTCCTTATCGTCCTGGTCGTCCTGGTCGTGGTGGCATTCATCGCGCTGATCAAGACGATTCAGGTCATCCCGCAGGCCAGCGCCGCGATCGTGGAGCGCTTCGGCCGCTACACCCGGACGCTCAACGCCGGCCTGAACATCGTCGTCCCGTTCATCGACCGGGTCCGCAACCGGATCGACCTGCGCGAGCAGGTCGTGCCGTTCCCGCCCCAGCCGGTGATCACCCAGGACAACCTGGTCGTCAACATCGACACGGTGATCTACTACCAGGTGACCGACCCGCGGGCCGCCACCTACGAGGTCGCCAGCTACATCCAGGCCATCGAGCAGCTCACCGTCACCACGCTGCGCAACATCATCGGCTCGATGGACCTCGAATCCACCCTGACCTCCCGTGAGGTCATCAACGCCGGTCTGCGCGGGGTGCTGGACGAGGCCACCGGCAAGTGGGGCATCCGGGTCAACCGCGTCGAGCTGAAGGCGATCGAGCCGCCGACCTCCATCCAGGACTCGATGGAGAAGCAGATGCGCGCCGACCGTGACAAGCGCGCCGCGATCCTCACCGCCGAGGGTGCCCGCCAGGCCCAGATCCTGCGGGCCGAGGGTGAGAAGCAGGCCGAGGTGCTCAAGGCCGAGGGTGAGGCGCAGGCCGCGGTGCTGCGCGCCGACGGTGAGGCGGCCGCGATCCGGACGGTGTTCGAGGCCATCCACGACGGCGACGCCGACCAGAAGCTGCTCGCCTACCAGTACCTGCAGACCCTGCCCGAGCTGGCCAAGGGCGACTCCAACAAGCTGTGGATCATCCCGAGCGAGGTCGGCGACGCGCTCAAGGGCCTCGGCGGCGCGTTCACCGGCCTGGCCGGCAACGGCGGCGTGAACGGCGGCGCGGTCGCCGCGCCCAGCGCCCCGGCGGCCACCCAGGTCCCGCTGGACCCGGCGGCCGGGCCGCGCCCGCTCGACACCGACACCAAGGGCGCCGCCCGCCCGCGGGTCGACCCGGCCCGCGAGTACCGCAAGATCGACCCGGAGTGACCGGCTGAGCCCGCCGGACCGCTGCGTGCCGAGGGCCCGCCTCCCTTTCGTGGGGGCGGGCCCTCGGTCGTTTCCGTCTGTGCGCCGTGAGTGCCGTGAGCGCCGTGTGCGTCCGCCGGGTCTCTGCGCCCGTCTCGCCGCTGGGTCCGTCTCGCCGCGGCGTCCGCCCCGACGGTGTGTTGTACATCCCGAATCGTGGGCGGTTCTGGTAGGCCCACCCCGCCGTCCGGCATGATCGCCTCGACAGGACCGAGACGAGAGGTGACCCATGACGCTCTGGGAGGCGATCGCCGTCCTGGTGGCGGGCGTCGCAGCCGGGATGATCAATGTGATCGTCGGCTCCGGAACCCTGATCACCTTCCCCGTGCTGCTCGCCGTCGGCATCCCGCCGGTCACCGCCAACGTCTCCAACTCCTTCGGCCTGGTGCCCGGTTCGCTCAGCGGCGTGATCGGCTACCGGCGCGAGCTGGCCGACCAGGGCCGCCGGCTGCTGCGCCTCGGCACCGCCTCGCTGCTCGGCGGGCTGGTCGGCGCGATGCTGCTGATCGAGCTGCCGAGCGCCGCCTTCGACGCGATCGTGCCGGTGCTGATCCTGCTGGCCCTCGTCCTGGTGGTGATCCAGCCCCGGGTGGCCAGGGCGGTCGCCGCCCGCCGCCGGCCCGGGGGAGACCCGGACGGCGGCCTGGTGCTGCTCGGCGGTGTCTTCCTGACCGGCATCTACGGCGGCTACTTCGGCGCCGCGCAGGGCGTCCTGCTGCTGGCCCTGATGGGCATGCTGCTCCAGGAGGACCTCCAGCGGATCAACGCCGTCAAGAACGCCCTGGCGATGATCGTCAACGGTGTCGCCGCGGTCTTCTTCCTCTTCACCTCGACCGTCAACTGGGCCGCCGCCGGCCTGATCGCCGTCGGCTCGCTCTGCGGCGGCCTGGTCGGCGCCAAGGTCGGCCGCAAGCTGGCGCCGACCGCGCTGCGCGCGATCATCGTGGTGGTCGGCCTGGCGGCCGTCACCAAGCTGCTCGTAAGCTGATCATTCGTCTGATCTATTCACCCCGGAGGACGTCATGGCCCTGGAGATGCGCGACACCTGCGAGCGTTGCGCGGTGTCGCTCACCGCGGACGGCCCCGCCTTCATATGCTCCTTCGAGTGCAGCTTCTGCGCGGACTGCACCGAGGCGATGACCGCCACCTGCCCCAACTGCGGCGGCGAGCTGGTGCCCCGTCCGCGCCGGAAGGCCTGACGCCCCACCCCTGGTTCCACCCGACGCACAGGAGCGGTCCGATGAGCAGCAGAGCACGCCTCACCGAGGACGAGATCACGGCCGCCCTGGCCGGCCTGCCGGATTGGGCGCGGGACGGCGACACCATCGTCCGCACCGCCGACGCCCGGGACTTCCCGGCGGCGATCCGGGTGGTCGTCGCGGTCGCCGAGCAGGCCGAGGCGCTGGACCACCACCCCGACATCGACATCCGCTGGCGCACCCTCCGCTTCGCCCTCTCCACCCACAGCGCCGGCGGTCTCACGGCCCTCGACGTCACCCTCGCCGCCCGCATCGACACCGCGTTGAGCGCCGAGACCGCCTGAGCCGCGTTCACGCCGAGACCGGAAGGGGCCGCTCCGGGGGTGCTTCGAGGGGCGTGAGATGCTGACTGCCGATTTGCCGGCGGTCGGGAGGGACGGAACGGATGGCTCAGGATCCCCTCGGAGACGCCCAGCAGCAGCCCTGGTACCCGCAGCAGGCGCAGCAGGAGTGGGCGGCCGGGTATCCGGAGCAGCAGTGGCAGGGCGCCCACGGGTACGGATCCGGTACCGGCACCGGCAGCGACTACGGTCAGGCGGGCTACGGCCAGACCGGGTACGGCCAGGCCGGCTACGGGGAGAGCGGCCACGGGCAGGCCGGCTACGGGGAGGCCGGATACGGGGAAGCCGGGTACGCCCAGTACGCCCAGGGCGACGGCCACCCCGCCTGGCAGCACCAGCCGTACTACCAGTACGCCGACCATGAGCAGCAGCAGTACGCCCCGTACGCCGTCCCGCAGCAGCCGGCCGGTGGGGAGCTGTACGCCCCGGCGGGCGCCGAGTACTCCGTCGACGGGTACGTGCACCTCGATCCCGAGCCGGAAGCCGACCCCGAGCCGGTTGCTTTCCCCGCCACTGCGGTCGCTGCTCCGGAGCCGCCGGCCGGCCGGTCGGCCGGACGCCGGGGCGGTGGCCGCGGTGGGAACAGTGTCGGTACCGACAACAGCGTCGGCACCGGTACCGGCGGCGACGGACCCGGCGCCGCGCGGAACGGACTCGCGGCCAAGGCCCGGGCCGCCGCCGACGCGGTGGTCTCCGCCGAGCACGCGCCCAGCCGCCGCGCCCTGACCATACGGGCCGGCGCCGGTGTCGCCGCGCTCGGCGTGCTGGTGGTGGCCGGCCTGATGGTCGGCATCGAGGGCGGCGGCAGCGCGTCCGCCGACGGCGCCGGCGGCGAGCCCGGCTTCGCCGTCGCCCACACCAAGGCCTGGGCGGCCCAGCCCGCCGCCGCACTCCAGCCGGGCGCCGACGACACCCTGGTCGGCAGCTGGCTGCTGACCGACGCGCTGGTGCGCGCCGACGCGACCGGTGTCCACGCCTACGACCGCGCGGACGGCAAGCCGACCTGGTCGGTCGAGCCGCCCGCCGTCGGGGCCGTCCCCTGCAGCCTCTCGCCGAGCGTGAACACGGCCGGCCTCGGCGCCGCCCTGTTCCGGGCCCAGGCCGACCCGAAGGCCCCGTGCACGCTGGTGGCCGCCGTCGACACCAAGACCGGAAAGACCGCCTGGACCAAGACCGTCTCCGAGGCCAAGGGCGCCTACAACGCCCATGTCGGCGTCACCGACGACAAGGTGATCGCCGTCGGCGACGACCGCGCCGTCGCCTGGGAGTCCGCCGACGGCAAGGACGTCTGGCAGTACACCGGTCAGGGCAAGTTCTGCACGCTCTCCGGCGGTGTCGCCGGCAAGACCGTCGTGATCGCCAGCACCTGCGCCGACTCCACCCCCGTCGACCAGGCCGTATCGCTCAACACCGCCGACGGCAAGGTGAGTTGGTGGCGCGGCCTGAACAACCAGCCGAAGACGGTGACGGTGCTCTCCGCCGAGCCGTCTGTCGTCCTCACCACCGGGGAGAAGCCCGGCGACGACAAGGTGTTCGCCTGGGGCGCGGCCGGTGACCCGGCCGCCGAGATCCCCGTAGGAGCGGGGGAGGGCCGGCTGGACGTCGCCCACGGTGCGTTTTCGGCCACCCCCGGCGTCTTCTTCCAGGACCGGACGATGGTCACCACGCTCGTCCCGATGAGCGGCGGCGGCGCGATCTCCGTCATCGGCTACGACCTGGACACCGGGCAGCAGCGCTGGAAGACCGCCGCCGACGAGAAGGGCGTGGTCCGGGCGGTCGGCGTCGACGGCGGCGCGCTGGTGCTCGCCGCCGACGAACGCCTCGGCCAGCCGGCCCACCTCAGCCGCTTCACCCTGGCAGGAGGGCAGGAGGCGGTCGGCGGCAACTTCCCGCCGGGCACCGGCTCGCTGCTGGTCTCCGGCCGGGTGCTGATCGGCGGCGGCCAGGTCGTCGCGGTGCCCGAGCACGCGGCCACCTTCGGCACGGCGGCCGGCTACCAGGCCAAGGGCTGACGGCTGGGGGCAGGCACACCGCCCGCCCCCAGCCTCGGTGCCGACCGCGCCCTGCGTGCCGGCTACGCCGCGGAGGGCGCCACCACTGCCGCCGGGAGCCACTCGGCCAGCTCCCGGACGTCCGAGCCGCGCAGGCCCAGCGCCATCATCAGAGTCGCCTGCGGGGTCGGCACGAACGGCTTGCGCAGCAGCTTCATCCCGGCCTGCTCGGGCGTCCGGTCCGCCTTGCGCTGGTTGTCCTCGGCACAGGCGGCCACGGTGTTGAGCCAGCTGTCCGCCCCACCGCGCGACCGGGGCTGCAGGTGGTCCACGGTGGTCGCCCGGCGCCCGCAGTAGGCACACAAGTGCTGGTCCCGGACCAGCACCCCACGGCGCGACCACGGAGCCTGTTGTCGGAACGGCACCCGCACGTACCGTTGCAGTCTGATCACCCGGGGCACCGGGATGGTGACACCCGTTCCACGGACGCTCCGCAGCGGGTGCGCCTGCTCGACCACGGCCTTGTCCTGGAGCACCAGGACCACGGCACGCTGGAGCGACACCGTCGTCAGGGGCTCGTAGCTTGCGTTCAGAACCAGCGTGCTGCGCACCTCGGCCCACCCTTCCGGAGGCGTGCCACGGCGGCACGACCGTCTCCACACACGTCACTGCCGCCGCACGGCGGTGGGACCACTCTGGAGGGGCACCGGGCCGACGAACAACGGAATTTCCGGTGTCGGGCCGGGGCGGCACGGGCGGCGGCACGTTCCCACCGGCCCGCCTCGGAGAAAACTCGCTGGCCGGGACCGCGTAGGCTCTACAACGCTGGAGCCGTTCCGTACCGGGGCCCGACCGAACCGGGTCCGCACCGGGCGGACGCCCGATCGAAGGAGAAGCGTGACCGTGACGGACATCGTCGACGAGCTGCAGTGGCGTGGGCTGATCGCCCTGTCCACTGACGAGGACGCACTGCGCAAGGCGTTCGCGGACGGCCCGGTCACGTTCTATTGCGGCTTCGACCCGACGGCCCCCAGCCTGCACCTCGGCAACCTGGTGCAGATCCTGACCATGCGCCGCATCCAGCAGGCGGGAAACCTCCCGCTCGGCCTGGTCGGCGGCGCCACCGGCCTGATCGGCGACCCGAAGCCCACCGCCGAGCGCGTCCTCAACGACCCCGAGACGGTGGCCGGCTGGGTCGAGCGCCTGCGTGGCCAGATCGCGCGCTTCCTCGACTTCGATGGTCCGTACGCGGCGCGCATGGTGAACAACCTGGACTGGACCTCCGGGATGTCGGCCATCAGCCTGCTGCGCGACGTGGGCAAGTACTTCCGCGTCAACAACATGATCGCGAAGGAGGCCGTCGCCCGGCGGCTCAACTCCGACGCGGGCATCAGCTACACCGAGTTCAGCTACCAGATCCTCCAGGGCATGGACTACCTGGAGCTGAACCGCCGCTACGGCTGCGCCCTGCAGACCGGCGGCAGCGACCAGTGGGGCAACCTCACCGCCGGCACGGACCTCATCCGCAAGGCCGACGGCAAGTCCGTGCACGCGCTGGCCACCCCGCTGATCGTCAAGGCCGACGGCACCAAGTTCGGCAAGACGGAGTCCGGCACGGTCTGGCTCGACCCCGAACTGACCACTCCGTACGCCTTCTACCAGTTCTGGCTGAACGCGGACGACCGGGACGTCTCCAACTTCCTGCGGATCTTCAGCTTCCGCTCGAAGGAGGAGGTCGAGGAGCTGGAGCGCGAGACCGCCGAGCGCCCGGCCGCCCGCCTTGCCCAGCGCGCGCTGGCCGAGGAGCTGACCACGCTGGTCCACGGTGCCGAGCAGTACGAGCGCGCCGTCGCCGCGTCGAAGGCGCTGTTCGGCCAGGGAGACCTCGCCGACCTGGAGGCCCCGACCCTGGCCGCCGCGCTGGCCGAGGTCCCCAAGGCCGAGGTGGCCGAACTCCAGCCCGTGGTCGACCTGTTGGTCGCCATCGGCCTGGCGCCCAGCCGCTCCGCCGCCCGCCGGACGATCAAGGAGGGCGGGGCCTACCTCAACAACGTCAAGGTGACGGACGAGGAGGCAGTGCCCACCGAGGCTGACCTGCTGCACGGCCGCTGGCTCGTGCTGCGCCGCGGCAAGCGCAACCTGGCCGCGGCGGAGCTCCTCCCGGCCGGCTGAGCGTGGCTGAAACTGCATGACCGCTGACCTGCGGTTCTGAACACCGGGGGACGGATCTGGACAGATCCGTCCCCCGGTGTTTGACGCGGCCGTCCGGCTGGCCTAGTGTTGGACGAGTCGCTTGAAGCGGGCAGGTGCACGGGGAGGCCGAGAGGCCACCGCGGACCAGCCGGAGCGACCATCACACTCAGCAAGTCCTACTTTCACTCGATGCCCATTGAATTGGGTTGGTCGGCGTTTTTGTCGACCGGTGAAACGGGGAATTTCGAGCCAGTCTCGAAATAAGCTAATGTGGAGGTCGCCGCAGAAAAGCGGACCTGGCCGGCTAGGATCGGATGAATGAAACTCCGGAAAACGGAGCGGAAAACATCTGGTAAGCTGGAAACACGAAAGAACGAAGCGCCCGGAGGGCCCGCTGGAAGGCGGTCCGAAGGAAGTGTCC
>NZ_JBVJCO010000065.1:25114-39664 GCF_055588525.1 Kitasatospora sp. NPDC041988 | reverse complement strand
TCCCCGTTGGCATGCTCTCTCTCGTCGGCGCGACTTGGGCCCGCTCCGGCCCCCACCACGAGGGGAGTGGGGGCCGGAGCACGATCCTCGACCGGCGAACCGTGCCCGACCAGTGCCCGATTGGCTTCCGCTCGGTGCGCGTGCCCCGTGGCCCGAGAACGAGGTGGAGCCGGTCAACTACTGGATCTCAAACCTGCCCGCCGACATCCCCGCCAGGACCTGGTCCGACTCGCGAAGTCACGCTGGCGGATCGAACACGACTACCGCGAGCTGAAGACCCGCCTGGGCCTGGATCACTTCGAGGGCCCGCTCCCACATCGGCTGGCACCGCCACGTCACCCTCGTCAGCGCCGCCCACCCGTTCCTCACCGAACAGCGCTCCGCCCCAGAAGCCCAGGCCGGGGTCTGACCTCCCACCAGACCCTGGACCTCCTCCAACACCTCATCGCCACCTGGACCGGCCACTGCCCCACATGCCGACGACCCACCCCATGGCAGACCTACGGCACCACCTGACAAAGCACTACTGGTCGTACCGCAAACACGATCTTCAGCAGACCGACCCTACGTCCCGGCCTGCTGGTAGAGCGTCACCAAGAGGCCGTGCACCGGCTCGCCTTCCGAATCCTCCTCCGTCTCGTCGACCAGTCCGGCCAGCGCCTCGGCGAGCCGCGCTGCGTTGGCCGGGCTGAGCCGGAGGTGGCGCAGTGTCAGGAGGTGGTCGGCGGGTGAGCGGTCCAACTCCTGGGCGACGGCGCCGAGCAGCGCGGCCGTGCCCTCGGGCTGCGGTTCGGCGACGAGGAGTCGCTCGGCGGTCCGCCGGTAGTACTTCTCGGTGCCGCCGCGCACCCGTCGCGTTCCCGCGTCCTGGACCAGCCCCGCCTCGCACAGCACTCTGAGGTGGTGGGAGACGCTGCCCTTGTTCACTCCCAGCTGCGCGGCGAGCCGACTGATCGTCGACGGCCGGCCACTGAGCGCGAAGAGCAGGCGCTGGCGCAGGGGGTGGGCGAGTGCGGTGTGCTGCAGAGGCGTGCTGATCGGCTGAAGGCCCTTGTCTGGTTGGTGGCTCACCAGATCAAGCGTTAAGTACGTTTGACGCTCTGACAAGCCGCTGGTCTACTCCCTCCCATGACCTCCACCACATCGCCACCCGCGTTGGACGCCGTCGCCGTCGTCGAGTCGATCGCCGACCTGGTCTGCGAGAACTACGTCTTCCCCGATGCCGCCCGGCAACTGGCCGCCCTGCTGCGGCGCCGGAGTGCCGATGGCTCCTACCAAGTCGCATCCGCCCAGGAGTTGGCCGAAGCGGTCACCGCGGACCTGCGGTCTGTCAACGGCGACCTGCACCTGGCCCTCAAGTACCACGCCGTGCCGGTGCCGCTTGAGCAGGGCGCGGCGGCACTCGCCGCGATGCGGAGGGAATTCGACGACTCCCTGAGCGGTGTTCCGCGCGTGGAGCTCCTCGACCACGGCGTCGCGGTCCTGGAGATCGCACCCAAGATGTTCCCACTGGACTGGGCGGCGCAGCCGCTGGCCGCAGCGCTCTCACTGGTGGCCCCCGCCCGCGCCCTCATCCTGGACCTGCGCCGCAACACCGGTGGCGACCCGGACACGGTCGCCTTCATATGCGGCTACCTGCTCGACGGCCGGACACACCTCAACACCATGCTCTCGCGGCAGGGGGAGGTGGCCGAGCAGTCCTGGACGCCCCCGTTCGTACCGGGTGCCCGCTTCGGCGGCAGCAAGCCGCTCTACGTGCTGACAAGCGGAAACACCTTCTCCGCGGGCGAGGAACTCGCCTACGACCTACAGCAGCTCGGGCGCGCCCAGGTTGTCGGGGAGGCTACCCGGGGCGGCGCGCACCCGCGCGAGGGCTGGACGGTGCACCCGCACCTGGAGCTCAGCGTGCCCATCGCCCGCGCGGTCAACCCGGTCTCGGGCACCAACTGGGAGGGCACCGGCGTCCGGCCCGATGTGCTGTGCGACGCCGAGGCGGCGCTCGACCGCGTGCTGCCCCTGGCCGTGGCGCACTTGACCTAGGCCCTTTCAATTCTTTTGCATGAGCGGGCGGACCAGATGAAACAGCGGGCGGCAGCGGCCGTCCGCGGCAAGGTGGATCTTCGTGGACAGCCCACCGCGCGAGGGTCCGATGGCGTGGTGGGCGGGTTCGTCGGCCGGGGCCCCTTTGACGGGCCCCGGCCGCGTTCTGGTGCGCGCGCACGATCGTGGAGTCGACCGAGACGACCCAGTCCAGGTCGCCCTCGGCGTCGGCCTGAGTGAGCAGGGCGGTGAAAACCCGCTCCCAGGTGTCGTCGATCGCCCAGTTCCGCAGCCGGGTGTAGACGCCCTTCCAGGAGCCGTACTCGGCCGGGAGGTGCACCCACTGCGAGCCAGTCTGGAACTTCCACGCGATCGCGTCGATCACCTGCCGGTGATCACGCCACCGCCCGCCCGTCTCGGCGTCCGGTCCGGCAACAACGGCTCTATCCGTGCCCACTGCGCGTCAGTCAGCGGCAGGCCCAGACCAACGATCCGATGATCGGAAAGAAACGCCCCGAGCGAACCCCGTACGTCCTACAGCACGGTTCTGCACCGTGACGCGCCGGAAGGGGTACATGTATTCGACCCCCACAGCCAGCGCACCACGCGCGGGACAGCGCGCTGACCGGACTGTCGGCTACGGCCGGTTCGACCTCGTACCGGACGCCTTCGATCACGACGTAAAGCCGGGGCCAGCGGATCCAGCAGATGCACGTCCCCGTTCATGACGGGTGGTACCTCTTCTCCAGTTCGGGATCCGGGGCTGTCCGGCACTGTCTTACTCCCAGGGCTTCCCACCCGACAGACCTTCATGAACCGGACACCATTCGACTACGCCGAAGCTCTGGAGACAGAGCTGCTCAGAGTTTCTTCGCAGCATGGGGAGTTCGTTCCAGGACGTGCGAGGTGCGAGCCGGAACAACGTCGGCGTCGAGAGCGTGGTTCGGTCCGTGCGGCGTCCTGGCGCGGGGTCGGCCGCTGCCGTACGGTCGGTCGGTGTGACGCTCGACCAGGCGATGGTGAACCGGATCTTCCTTCCCGAGACCTATGCCGACGGGGTGCCGTACGGGCTCTTCCGGGAGTTGCGGGCGGCGGCGCCGGTGTGGTGGGTCGAGGAGCCGGCGGTGGGGGCCTGGCCGGCGGGGCCCGGGTACTGGGCGGTGCTGCGGCATGCGGACGTGAAGCACGTGCTGCGCAGTCCGGAGCTGTTCTCCTCGCACCTGGGCGCGACGCAGATCCGGGACCCGGACTCCGCCACGGACCTCGAGTTCGCCCGCACGATGATGCTCAACCAGGACCCGCCGGACCACTCCCGGCTGCGCCGCATCGTCGCGGGGGCGTTCACTCCGCGCGCCCTGCGCGAGTTGGCCGCCGGCATCGAACAGCACGCTGCGGACACCGTCCGGCAGGTGCGTGCGCAGGGTGAGACGGACGTCGTCCGGCTCGTCGCCGACCTGCCGGTGCGGACGCTCGCCTGGATCATGGGGGTGCCGGAGCAGGACCGGCAGCTGCTGCAGGACTGGGCGAACCGGGTGATCGGCTACCAGGACGCCGACTACGCCCACTCCAGCACCACCGACCCGGCCCGCCTGACCGACCTCGGCCGCGCCGCGCTCGCCCACCGCCCCACCACCTGGACCACCCCGGACGGCCGCCCGGTCAACCCCCGCTCCCGCGCCGCCCTCGCCGACATGTTCGCCTACGCCCACGCCCTCGCCGAACGGCCGCGCCCCGGCAGCCTGTTGGCGCGGATGCGGGAGGGCGGGCTGAGCGCCGCGGAGTTCGAGACGATGTTCTTCCTATTCGCGGTCGCAGGTAATGAGACGGTCCGCAACGCCCTGCCGGGGGGCCTGCATTCGCTGCTGACCCACCCCGAGCAGTACGGGCTGCTGCTGCAGCGACCGGAGCTGATCGCCTCGGGGGTCGAGGAGATGCTCCGCTACTGGCCGCCCGTGCTGGACTTCCGGCGCACCGCCACCCTGGACGTAGAGCTGGGAGGCCGGCGGATCCGGCGCGGGGAGAAGGTGGTGGTCTACCACGCCTCCGCGAACCGCGACGAGACCGTCTTCCCCGACCCGGACCGCTTCGACCTCACCCGCACCCCGAACGACCACGTCAGTTTCGGCCACGGCCCGCACTTCTGCGTCGGCGCGCAGCTGGCGCGCCTGCAGATGACGGCGATGCTGCGGCACGTCGTCACCGGACTGCCTGGGCTGGCGTTGGTCCCGGGCGCGGCGGCCGACCGGATGGTGTCGAACTTCCAGAACGGTCTCAAGCGACTGCAGGTGCGGTGGCGGCAGTCCGGCTGAGTGCTCACGCCCGGGGGCGGCCGGGGGACAGCGCGGTGGCGGCGGCGTCGAGGATGGTGCGGAAGGCGCGGGTGATGAGCGGCCGGGCGACCAGGCGGGTCAGCGGGGCGCCGAGCAGGGGGAGGGGGATCTCGGCTCGGGTGATCCACCGGACGTGGGTGCCGCCGTCGACCTCGGTGAAGGTCATGCGGCCGAGTTCGTGGCGGGACGGCGGCAGGCTCCGTTCGACGATGTACTCGGTGGCGTACGGCGGGTCGTAGTGGGTGATGCGCTCGCTGAACCAGCCGATGAGCCAGAGGTGGCTGCGGACGGCACCGACGCCGTAGGGCGCGCCGTTGCCGCGCCGGGTGAGCCGGCAGCGCAGCACCAGCGGCGAGGCCGTGTAGTTGGTGGTCGTGGTGAGCCAGCTGAACACGTCCTCGATGGGTGCGTCGATGACGCGTTCGACGGTCATGGTTTCCATGGCGGTTGTCCTCCTCGGTCGAGCGGGCGTGGCGCTTGGTTGCCGTCCTTGTGCGCCAGGGAGACGCCCTGCGCCGGTGAAGCGTGACAACCCGCCGCTGTGATGCGCGCCATAGTGCGGACCTACTGCTGATGGATCGTCAGAACGCCGGTGGCGGCGTCTCGTACGCGGAGTGCGGCAGGCCAGCTTCGAGCGGCCAAGTCAAGCCTTACGTTCGAAGGGGTTCGGCCGCATAGTGGTGGCTTGAACGTGAGAGGGGGCCCTGTTTTGTCGCAGGTCAACGATGGTGCCGCAGCTGTGGTGGAGGCAGAGCGGGCCGAGGTGTCCGCCGTGTACGGGCTGCTCGACGAACGGCTCGCCGGTGCGCGGGCGGAGCTGGTCCAGGTGCTGGCGGCGCCGGCCGGCAGTGCCGGCGAGACGTACGAGCGGGAGCTTGCCGCCGGGCGCCTGACCGCCGAGGTGCGCCGGCTGGAGGGGGCGCGGGAGGGGCTGGTCTTCGGCCGGATCGACGCCGGGGACGGCTTCTCCTTGCGGATCGGCCGGATCGGCCTGCACGTGGACGAGAGCGACCTGCCGTTGCTGGTGGACTGGCGCGCGGACGCGGCCCGCCCGTTCTACGAGGCGACCGCCGTCCACCCGATGGGCCTGCGGCGCCGGCGTCACCTGCGGATGGCGCGGGGTTCGGTCGTCGGCGTGAGCGACGAGCTGCTGGACGGCTCCGCCCCCACCGACGAGGACGTCGTCGGCGACAGCCCGCTGACCGAGGCCCTGCAGGCTCGGCGTACCGGCCGGATGGGCGCGGCGGTCGCCACGCTGCAGGCCGAGCAGGACGCCATCGTGCGCTCCCGGCACCGGGGGGTGACGGTGGTTCAGGGCGGGCCCGGCACCGGAAAGACGGTGGTCGCGCTGCACCGGGCCGCCTACGTGCTGTACGCGTTCCCGAAGGCCGCCGAGCGCGGTGTGCTGGTGCTCGGGCCGAACGCCCGGTTCCTCGACTACATCTCCCAGGTGCTGCCCTCGCTCGGCGAGAACGACGTCGTGCTGGCGACCTGCGCGGATCTGGCCGGGGTCGGGCCCGTCGCCGTGGAGCCGGCCGGGGCGGCGCGCCTGAAGGGCGGCGCGGTGCTGGCCGAGGCCCTGGCGGGCCTGGTGCGCTCGCGGCAGGCACCGGCGGGCGGGTTCGCCGTGCGGGCGGGACAGGAGTGGGTGCAGCTGGACGACGACGAGGTGGCCAGGGCCAGGGACGCGGCCGCCCGCCTCGACCTGGGCCACAACCGCGCCCGCCAGGTGTTCAAGGAGCTCCTGGCCGACGCCGTCACGGACGCGATGGAGCGCGGCGCCCTGGAGGCGCTGGAACTCATCGACGCCCAGGTGGCCCAGCTCACCGGCATCGACCTCGACCGCGTCGCCGCCTCGGACCTGCGCCGCCTCGGCCTCGATGAGGCGCCGGCCCCGGACCCCGCCGACGGCTTCGACGCGGACGCCGCCCGGGCCGGCCTGCTGGACGACCCGGGGGTCGATCGCGCGGTGGAGGAGCTCTGGCCGCGCCTGGTGCCCGGGGAGGTCGTCCGCGCCCTGCTGGGCAGCCCCGACCTGCTCGCCCGGCACCTGCCGCAGCTGACCGACGAGGAGCGGGCCGGCCTGTTGCGCGGCCCGGACGCCCCGTGGACCGACGCCGACGTGCCGCTGCTGGACGAGGCGGCCGCCCTGGTCGACGGCGCCCCGGAGCGGGTGTACGGGCATGTGGTCGTCGACGAGGCGCAGGAGTTCACCGCCATGCAGTGGCGGATGGTCGGCCGCCGGTGCCCGGCCAGGTCGATGACGCTGGTCGGCGACTTCGCCCAGGCGGGCCCGGCGACGACCGCGCGCGACTGGGAGGAGGCGCTGGCCCCGCAGTTCGGCACGCGGTTCGCCCTGCACACCCTGACCGTCAGCTACCGCACCACCGAGGAGATCCTGGCCGCCACCCGGGAGCTGCTCGCCGAGATCGCCCCCGGCCAGACCCCGAGCCGCTCGATCCGCCACGGTGAGGCGCCCCGCACCCTCACCGCCGCTCCGGACGCCCTCACCGCCGTGCTCGCCGCGGAGCTGGACGCCCAGGCGCGGGCCCACCCCGGCGAACTGGCCGGCGTGATCTGCGCGGACGCCAGGATCCCGGAGCTGGCCGCCGCGGGGATCGCCGACCGGGCACGCCTGGTCCCGGCCTCCCAGGCGCGCGGCCTGGAGTTCGACACCGTCCTGGTCGTCGATCCCGCGGAGATCACCGCGGCCCGCCCCGGCGGCGAACGGGATCTCTACGTCGCCCTGACCCGGCCCACCAAGCGCCTCTGTACGGTCACCGTCACACCTGCCTGACCCACCCCGGGCGGCTTCGACCGGGCAGCGTTGCGAGGCCGGGCAGCCCTGCGAGGCCGGGCAGCGCTGCACGGTCGGGCAGCACCGCACGATCGGCCAGCGCTGTGCGGTCGGGTGCGCACGCTCGGTGTCCGAATCGGCGCCGGCCGTAGCACCCGACAGCTCTGCCGGGCCGCTCGGCGCCGCGCGGTGGAGGATCGGACGGTGTTCCCGCGCGCCGCCGGCACGAAGCATGGATGGGTTGGCGCGGCCTGGTCCGCGCCGGCAGCCAGTGGCGATCCCCTCCCCGTTCCGCCGCTGCGAGCACCAGGAAGACGATGCACATGTCCCAAGCTCCGTCCGCCGGCGGCCACGCGCTGATCGAACAGCACGGCGTCGACACCATCCCCGAGGCCGAGCGCACCAGTACGCCACGCGATGTGCTGTCCATCCTGGTCGGCTCGAACCTCGCGTTCGGTGTGGTGGTCTTCGGCTGGCTCCCGGTCTCCTTCGGCCTCTCCTTCTGGGCCAGTGCCACCTCCCTGATCCTCGGCACCGCCCTCGGCATCGTGCTGACCGCGCCCCTCGCCCTGGTGTCGCTGCGCACCGCCACCAACCTGTCCACCAGCTCCGGCGCCTTCTTCGGCGTCCGCGGGCGGCTGCTCGGCTCGGTGATCGGGCTGCTGCTGTCGCTGGGCTACACGGCCCTGGCGCTCTGGGTCGGCGGCGACGTGGTGGTCGGCGCGCTCAACCGGCTGCTCGGGCTGCCGACCGGCGGCGTCTCGTACGTGGTGACCTACAGCGTGCTGGCCGCGCTGAGCGCGACGGCGGCCGTCTTCGGCTACCAGCTGCTGCTGAAGATGGAACGCGTGCTGATGTGGGCCATGGGCGCGCTGCTGCTGGCCGGCCTCTTCGCCTTCGCCCCGCAGTTCAACGGCTCCGCGCACGGCGAGTACCTGCTCGGCGGCTTCTGGCAGACCTGGCTGCTGGCGGTGGTCGCGGCCGGGCTGAGCGGCCCGATCGCGTTCATCACCCTGCTCGGCGACTACACCCGCTACGTCTCCCCGGCCAGGCACAGCGGCAAGCGGGTGCTCTGGGCCACGGGCGCCGGGCTCTTCCTGGGCCTGCTGATCCCGCAGCTGTTCGGCGCTTTCACCGCCGTCGCCACCGGAGCGGGCAACGACTACGTCGGTGGCCTGATCAAGGGCGCCCCGTTCTGGATCCTGCTGCCGCTGCTGCTCAACGGCCTGCTCGGCAGCGCCGGCAACACCGGCCTGATGCTCTACAGCATGGGCCTCGACCTGGACGCCATCCTGCCCCGCGCGACCCGCCGGCAGGCCACCTACGTGGTCGCGGCGGTGGCGACCGTGCTGGTCTTCCTCGGCCACTTCGTCTGGAGCGCCCAGGACGCGGTGACCTCCTTCGTCCTCGTGCTGACCGCGATCGGCACGCCGTGGGCGGTCATCACCCTGATCGGCCACCGGCGCTGCCGCGGCGACTACGACCGGCAGTCGCTGCAGGTCTACAACCACGGCACCCGCGGCGGCATCTACTGGTACCGCGCGGGCTGGAACGTCCCGGCCGCCGTCGCCTGGGCCGCCGGCAGCGCGGTCGGACTCTGCGCCGTCGACACGCCCGTCTACCGGGGCCCGCTGCTGTCGCTGACCGGCGGCATCGACCTCAGCTTCGTCCTCTCGGGCGCGCTCGCGGCCGCGCTCTACGTGCTGCTGTCGCGGTCCTCCCGAGGCCGCGCGGGCCGGCCGGCGGCCCCGGTGACGGGCACCGGGGCATCGCTCGCACCGGCCTCGCTGGACCGCTGAGCCCGACCGCTGAGCCCGACTGCTGAGCCCGACCATCGCCAACCGGGCGGCACCGGGGCGGGACCGGCGCCGGCTGGTCCCGCCCCGGTGCTGGTCCCGCCCCGGCGCCGCCCCCGGAGGGCTACCGGTCCCCCCAGGGGCTACCGGCCGGCCGGTGCGGCCAGGCCGCCCGGGTAGAGGTACTCGTGCGGCGGGATGGTCGTCCCGTGGGCCCACGCGTCGAAGAAGCCCTTGAGGTCCTTGCCGGACACCTTCGCCGCCAGCGACTCGAACTGCGGGAACGAGGCGTTGCCGTAGGCGTGGTCCCGGGTCCAGCGCCGGAGGGTGTCGAAGAACGCGTCGTCCCCGACGGTTCGCCGCAGGGCGTGCAACATCAACGAGCCCTTGAAATACAGGGCGGGGGCGAGTTCCTTCCCCTGCCCCGGGTCGTAGAGCCTCGTCGACCAGTACGCCGGGTTGTCCTTGTTGGCGGCGACCACACCGGCGTAGAAGCCGGTGTCGAGGTTGGCGCCCTTGTGCTCGTCCCACAGCTGGTTGGCGTACTGGGCGAAGCACTCGGCGATGCAGCCGTCGCGCCAGTCGGTGAACGAGACGCTGTCGCCGAACCACTGGTGGGCGTTCTCGTGGACCACGTCGGCGTCGAAGAGGCCGCCGGCGTAGGTGGGCCGGCTCTGCGTCTCCAGGGCCAGCGCGCGGTTGGCGGGCGGGGCGGGCCAGCCGACCACGACGGCGCCCGCCGAGGAGAACGGGTACGGGCCGAACTTCGAGGCGAGGAAGGCCAGGATGTCCTGTTGTTCGGCCTCCGCCGCCGCGTCGACCGGGACCCCGGGGCTGTACGCCGTGATGACCGGTGTGCCGTCGGGCAGCGCCGCCCGGTTGACGGTGAACCTGTCGATGGCGACCGTGCTCAGATACGTCGCCATCGGCCGGTCCTCGTTCCAGCGGAAGGTCGTCCGGCCGTTCGAGGCGGTGGTCGGCCCCGGCCGTCCGTTGCCGACGGCGGTCCAGCCGTCGGGGACGGTCGCGGTGAGTGAGAAGGTGGCCTTGTCGGACGGGTGGTCGTTGGACGGGTACCAGGACGTCGCGGAGTGCGGTTCGCCGGCCGCGTGCGCGCCGCCGCCCGCCAGGGGGTGCCAGCCCTCGGCGTCGGGTGCGCCGGCGTACTGCACCCGGACGGCGAACGTGCTGCCCCGGGCGACCCGGCGGGCCGGTTCGACGACCAGCTTGTGCGCCCCGGAGCGCGAGAACGACCGTGCCGGTGCGCCGTTCACGGTGACCGAGTCGACCTGGAAGCCCTTCAGGTCCAGCTCGAAGCGGTCCAGCGCCCGGGCGGCCCGGGCGGTGACGGTCGTGTCGCCGTCCAGGTGGTCGGTGCGTGCGGGGTCGTAGGCGATCCGGACGTCGTAATGTGCCACGTCGTAGCCGGAGTTGCCGTCCTCGGGGAAGTACGGGTCCCCGATCCCGGTCGCGCCCGCGGCGGGGGCGGCGGTCAGGACGACGCCGAGGGCGGCCGCGGTCGCCAGCACGGCGGTGGTCCGGCGGCGGGGGCTCAGTAGTCTGCGCATCTCTGCTTCCTGGGTGCGGCTGGTCAGGGCCGGGCAGCGGCGGGGGAGGAAGGGGCTGCGGGGGAGGAGGGGGAGGAGGCGGCCGCGGGGGTGGTGGCGGCGAGCTGCCAGACCACTCCGATCAGGGCGTTGGTGCTGGTGGTCTCCGTCGCGGGATCGACATTGGCGAGGGTGTCGCACGCGTTGTGGATGCAGTCCGAGATGCCGGTGCTGAAGCCGGAGGACGGGATGCCGGCGTTCCCGAACGACTCGTGGTCCGAACCACCCACCCCGATGTCGAAGGTGGCGAGGCCCCGGGCGGCGAACCAGGCCTCGAACGCCTGCTGAGCGGCGGCCTCACCGTGCTTGTCATCGTGCACCACGAGCCACTGCCGGGTGTTCTTGCTGCCCGCCTGGTCGAGGTTGAGATACACGTCGATCGCCTTCCGGTCACCGGGGGAGAGGCTGCGGACGTAGTCCGCCGAACCGACCAGCCCCACCTCCTCCGCCCCCCACCAGGCGAAACGCAGGTGCCGCGCGGGCTTCAGCCGGGCCTCGGCCACCTGGAGGGCGGTGGTCAGGACGGCCGCCGCGCCGGAGCCGTTGTCGTTGATCCCCGGGCCCGCGGCGACGCTGTCCAGGTGGGCGCCGGAGAGCAGCACGTGGTTCGGGTCGCCGCCCGGCCAGTCGGCGATCAGGTTGTAGCCGGTTGCGCCGCCGTACGAGAAGCGGCGGAGCTCCGTCTGGAAGCCGGCCCGGTTCAGCAGGTGCCGCAGGTAGGCCACCGACTCCGTGTACCCGCGGGTGCCGTGCGCGCGGTTGCCGCCGTTGCGGTCGGCGATCCGCTGCAGGGCCTGCAGATGCGGCATCACGTCCTTCTCCGCGACGGTCGGCGCGACGGGGGACTGCGCGCCGGCGGGCGCCTGCACGTTGACGGCCGTCTGCGGGCTCCCGACGGCCGCCGCCGTCGTGGCGGCGGCGGGCAGCGCGGAGAGGAGCAGGGCCACCCCGAGGACACGGGTGGTGAGGGACAGCAGGCGAGGGGACGGCATCACACGAGGACCTTCCGCTGAGGACCCGGGGCGACGGCCCCGGCGGACTCCGTCACACTGGCCCGTCGATGTCAGGAAGTTGTCGGGACGCCGTCGTGAAGTGGTCGGGGTCCGGTCCGGATCCCGTCCGCGGCCGCCCAGGTCCGGCCGCCCCGCCGAACGGCTCCCCGGTGCGACTTACGATCATCCTCATGTGCGCACATGTCGTGGTCGCCGAGGACGATCCCAAGCAGGCCGACCTCATCCGCCTGTACCTGGAACGCGAGGGGCACCGGGTGGTCGTCGTCCACGACGGCCGCGCCGCGCTGGAACAGGCCCGCCGCGGCCCGGCGGACCTGCTGGTCCTCGACGTGATGATGCCCGTCATGGACGGGCTCGACGTCTGCCGCGTCCTTCGCACCGAGTCCGTCCTGCCGGTGCTGATGCTGACCGCCCGCTCCACCGAGGAGGACCTCCTGCTCGGGCTCGACCTCGGCGCCGACGACTACCTCACCAAGCCCTACAGCCCCCGCGAACTCGTCGCCCGCGTCCGCGCCCTGCTGCGTCGCGGCTCCCCGTCCCTGCCCCGGCAGCAACCCCCCGCGCCACCGGCCGCGTTGACCGTCGGGCCGCTCACCGTCGACCCGCTGCGCCACGAGGTCACCGCGGACGGACGGCCCGTCAGCTGCACGCCCGCCGAGTTCCGGCTGCTGGAGGTGCTGGCCGCCCAGCCGGGCCGGGTCTTCACCCGCGCCCAGCTGCTGGAGCACCTGCACGGCATCGACCGGTACATCACCACCCGCACCGTCGACACCCACGTGATGAACCTTCGCCGCAAGATCGAACCGCAACCCGGCCGCCCCGCCAGCCTCCTGACGGTGTACGGCATCGGCTACAAGCTCGCGGAGGGGCCGCGCGGTGCGTCGTGACACCCCGCTGCGCCGCAGCCTCCTGGTCCGGCTGCTCGCCCTCTCCGCCCTGGTCTCCCTCTGCTCCATCGCCGCGACGGCCTGGCTGGCCGCCCGCACCACCACGGGCGCGATCAAACAGGAGCAGACCCAGGCCATCGCGGACCACACCCGGATCTACCACGAGCTGCTCGGCTACGCCGCGACCCACCCGGACTGGAGCGGCGCGGAGGAGACCGTACGGCGGCTCGCGGCCGCCACCGGGCAGCGCATCGTGCTGGCCACACCGCAGTTCGAACCGGTCCTCGACTCCGGAGCCGCCCCGGGGCCGTCGCCCACACCCGCCACTGCCACCTCACCCGCCACTCCGGCCGCAGCTGCACCTGCCGCACCCGCCACCGCTCCCGCACCCGCCACCACCGCTGCGGCGCCCGCCGACCGGACGGCCCTGCCCCGGACGCCCACCACCATCGTCGACCCGCTCTCCGTCGACCTCGCCATGCTGCCCGGCGCCCCCAGCGACCGCATCGACGCCCGCGCCGTGGGCCCCTTCCGGCTGACCCCCGCCGAGCGCGCGACCCTTGAGGACGCCCTGCTGAAGCAGGCCGACTGTCTGCGGTCGGTGCTCGGCATCGAGGCCACCGTCACCGACGACCTGGCCGGGCGACCGCATCTGCGGGTCGCCGACGACCGCGCCGTCGGCGTGCGCTGCTCGTCCCCCGTGGTGCTGGACGCCCCGACCCGCACCGAGAGCGCCGCACTCGCCGACCTCACCGCGCTGGTCAACGCCTGCCTGGAACGCCGGCAGATCCGACCCGTCACCCTCTCCCCAGGGCTGGACTGGACCCCGTCCCGCGACCCGCAGCAGGACCAGGCGGTCTCCGCCTGCCTCACCAACTCCCGCCGGCAGCAACTCGTCCAGTACGTCGCGCCGCCCCTGCTCCTGTTCGTCGGCGCCCCCGGCGGCCCAGGGGACGCGGCCCCCGCCCTGCCCGCCACCCACCGCGGCCGTGTCACCGAGGTCGCCGCCCTGGTGCTGGTCGTCACCGTGGCGATCACCGCGGCGGTCGGACGGCGCCTCTCCCGGCCACTGCACGCGCTCACCCACGCCGCCCGGCGCATGACGGAGGGGGACCTCACGGCGCGGGTGGACGTGACCGGCCGGAACGAGATCGCCGGACTCGCCGCCGCCTTCAACGCCATGGCCGAGCGGCGCGGCCAACTGGAGGAGCTGCGCAAGGCGATGGTGGGTGACATCGCGCACGAGTTGCGCGCCCCGCTCAGCAACATCCGCGGCTGGCTGGAGGCCGTCGAGGACGGCGTCGCCACCGCCGACCGGGCCCTGACGGGCTCACTGCTCGAAGAGGCCCTGCTGCTCCAGCACCTCATCGACGACCTGCGGGACCTCGCCGCCGCCGACGCCGGCGAACTGGCCCTGCACCGCGAACCCGTGGACGCCGAGGACCTGCTGGCCCAGGTCGCCACCGCACACGGCGCCCGGGCGCAGGCGGCCGGCGTGGCCCTGGCCGTCGAAGCGGCCGGGGCGGGCGCCGCCCCCGAGGTCTTCGCCGACCCGGTGCGCCTGCGCCAGGCCGTGGGCAACCTGGTCGCCAACGCCGTCCGGCACACCCCGGCGGGCGGCGCCGTCACCCTGCGGACCCGCACCGAGGAGGACGCCCTGCTCATCGAGGTCGCCGACACCGGCAGCGGCATCGCCGCGGCGGATCTTCCCCTGGTCTTCGAGCGCTTCTGGCGGGCCGAGAAGTCCCGCAACCGGCAGACCGGCGGCAGCGGCCTCGGCCTCGCCATCGTCCGCAAACTCGCCGAGCTCCACGGCGGCACCGCCGGCGTGGTCAGCACTCCGGGCGCGGGGTCGGTGTTCTCCGTGCGCCTCCCCCTCGCCCCTGCGGACCTGGGCAACTGAGCGGGGCCGGGCGGGAGTCGGATCTCCCCGGGGCCGGTCCCACCGGCGCTGCGCTGGGCCAGATCTGCGGGTTCGGGCGGGTCAGGCCGCGGTCGTGGTTCCTGACGTGGGGGGGGGGGGGGGGGGGGGGGGGGGGGGGGGGGGAGGGGGGGGGGAGGGGGGGGGGGAAAGGGCCCC
>NZ_JBVJCO010000065.1:16438-25104 GCF_055588525.1 Kitasatospora sp. NPDC041988 | reverse complement strand
TCTCTGCTTTATTCCCCCCCCCTTTTCTTTCCCCCCCCCCCCCCCCTCCCCCCCCCCCCCCCCCCCCCCCCCCCCCCCCCCCCCCCCCCCCCAGGACGGGACCGGAGCGCGGAACGACGACGGCCGCCCGCCCCTGGAGGGGCGGGCGGCCGGTGCGCGGCGCCGCACGGTGCGGGTGGGCGTCAGTTCTTGTCGTACATGCCGAACAGGTCGACGATCAGGTCGGTCGGCTGCCAGCCCCGGTTCCAGAAGTCGACGACGCCCGTGGTGCCGGTGCCCGCCTGGACCAGGTTCGCGACGGTGGCGTCCTTCGTCCAGTTCAGGACGGACGAGTCGGGCGGGGTCGGGCGGACCGCCTTGCCGTTGATGTAGTCGTTGATCGTGTTCGGGTCCGGGGCGACCGAAAGGTGCCCGCTGCCCTGCGGGTTGGTGACCGTCGCGTTCACGACGAGGGCCTCCAGCGCCCTACCGGACGTCCACACGGTCTCGTTGTGGTAGTCCTGGCCGGCGAGCGGCACGGAGTTCCGCGAGTCGTACATGCGCTTGGGCTCGACCGGCAGGTAGGCGGCCTTGCCGTCGGCGCTGTAGTAGCCGGTGACGTCCACGATCACGTCGGCCGGGTCCCCGGCGTTGTTGGCGACGTTGATCCTGCCGTCCGGTCCGACCGGCACGATCACGGCGTTGGCGACCGTCTGTCCGGCGGTGAAGTTCACGCTCGACGTGGACGGTGCCTGCTGACCGCTCGGGAAGACGGTCAGGTTGCCGGTGCCCCGCGGGTCGGTCACCGTGACGTTGAGGGCCACGGCCGTCACGCCCGTGGCGGGCAGCCCGCCCTGGCCGGCGATCTGGACGCCGAAGGTGCTCTGCGCGGGGGCCTGGCCCTTGGCGGAGCCCAGTCCCTCCCGGGTGTCGACGAGCCGGGACGGCTTGACGGAGGTGTAGCCGCTGGCGGCGGAGCGGGTGAAGTAGCCCGTCACGTCGGCGATCAGGTCCACCGGGCCCGCGCTGCGGTTGGCCAGCTCGACGTACCCGTCCTCGCCGACCGGCACGATCGCCAGGTTCGGCACGGTCTGTCCGGCGGTGAAGTTGACGTTCGAGGTGGTCGGCCGCTCCTTGCCGGAGGCGTACGCGATGACGTGCCCGTCCGCCGAGGTGTCGGTGGCGGTGATGTTCAGGGCCACGGCGGTCACCCCGGCCGGGATGCCGGCGTTGCCGGCGATCTTCACCCGGGTCGTGCCGAACGGGGCGACGGGGCCGGCGACCGAGGCACCGGTGCCGTCGCGGGTGTCCAGCAGCCGGGTGGGCGCGTGCGGGGTGAACTCCGAACCGTCCACGACGACGTCCTTGGTGGTGACGGAGGTCGTCTTGGTGAGCAGGTCGGTCGCCGTGACCGTGATCTTGTGGGCGCCGACCTCGGCGTACCTGTGCTTGAAGTACGCGTTCTCGGTGCCGTTGGCGAAGTCCTTGTCGGTGGTGCCGTCACCCCAGTCGACGACGAGTTCGCTGACGCTGGGGGTCAGGTCGGTGCTGACGCCGGCCGCCATGGTGATGGTGTGCGCGTAGGAAGTGGACGTACCCGTACTCACCTCGTAGTACTGGCTCTGCTTCGCACCTGTCGGCGCAGCGGATTCGGCCGTCGCCTTCGGCGCCCCGGCCTTGGCCTTGGCGGCCTTTGCGGCAGCGTCCTGCGCGGCGGCCTCCTTGGCCGCCTGCTGCGCGGCGACGTCCTGCGCGGTGGCGTCCGGTGCGGTCGCGTCCTTCGCGGAACCGGCCCCGGAGGCCGGGGTGGTGGCGGTCGTGGCCCCACCGGGGTTGACGGACGGACCCGCTGCGTGCGCCGTGGCGGGTACGAAGCCGACGGCTGCCGCTACGACGGCAGCGGAGATCATGATGCGGTGACGGTGCACCGGCCCCCCAAGTGCTGAACGTGTTCACAAAAGTGTTGATCAGACTATATGGCTTGCGGTTCGCGCCCGACGGGACTATTTCCGCTGATCCCGACCGGCCCGGCGGCCGTCACGCCCGTGCCTCGACGCCGAGGTCGGCGAGCAGGCCGCGGATCCGGGCCTCGATCCGGTCGCGGATCGGGCGCACCGCGTCGACGCCCTGGCCGGCCGGGTCGTCCAGCTTCCAGTCCAGGTACTGCTTGCCGGGGAAGAACGGACAGGCATCTCCGCACCCCATGGTGATCACCACGTCCGAGGCCTGCACCGCCTCGACGGTCAGCACCTTCGGCGTCTCGGCGGAGATGTCGATCCCGACCTCGCTCATCGCCTCGACCACCGCGGGGTTCACGGTCTCGGCCGGGGCGGATCCGGCAGAGCGGACCTCGACCCCGTCGCCGCCGAGGCGGGTGAGGAACGCGGCGGCCATCTGGGACCGGCCGGCGTTGTGCACGCAGACGAACAGCACGGACGGGACGGCGGGAGTGCTCACAACGGGTCCTTGATCTTCGAGACGGGGGAGGTCGGCTGCGGCGGTTCAGCGGCCGGATGCGGCCAGGTGGTGGTCCCCGTGCGGGACGACGACGTCCTCGCCGACGGGCGCCGGGCGGCCGAACACCACCGCCACCAGCGCGATGCCGGCCGCCAGGCCGACGAGTTGGGCGGCGATGAACGGCAGCACCGAGGCGGGGGCGATGCCGGCGAAGGTGTCGGTGAAGGCCCGGCCGATCGTCACCGCGGGGTTGGCGAAGCTGGTCGAGGAGGTGAACCAGTACGCCGAGCCGATGAACGCGGCGACCGCGACCGGGGCGAAGTGCGCGCGGCCGATGCGGGCGAGGCCGAAGATCACCAGGATCAGGCCGGCGGTCGCGACGACTTCGCCCAGCCACAGGTGCGGTGACCAGCGGTCGTGGGCGGACCAGCGCAGGAGCGGCTCACCGAACATCGCGTCCGCCAGCACCGCGCCGCCGATCGCGCCGGCGATCTGCGCGCTCCCGTAGGCCGCAACCTCCCGCAGGCCCGGCCCGTCGCCGCCGCGGCGGCCGGTCCACCAGGCGGCCAGGGTGACGGCCGGGTTGAAGTGGGCGCCGGAGACGGGGCCGAGCAGGGCGATCAGTACGCCGAGGCCGAACACGGTCGCGAGCGCGTTGGCCAGCAGCTGCACGCCGACGTCCTGGGACAGCTCGGTGGCCTGGATGCCGGAGCCGACCACGATCGCGACCAGCGCGCCCGTCCCGACGAACTCGACGGCCGTCCGGCGGCCCAGCGGGGCGGGCTCGGTCATCTCGCGCCTGCCGGGGTGTCGAGGAGGGAGGAGAGGCGGGCCAGGGCGGCGGGCAGCACCCAGTAGTAGACCCAGGTTCCGCGGCGTTCGGAGCCGACCAGTCCGGCCTCCCGCAGGACCTTGAGGTGGTGGGAGATCGTCGGCTGGGACACGTCGAACGGGCCGGTCAGGTCGCAGACGCAGGCCTCGCCGCCCTCGTGGGAGGCGATCAGTGACAGCAGCCGCAGTCGGACCGGGTCCGACAGGGCCTTGAACATCTTCGCCAGGTCGACGGCGGCCTCTTCGCCCAGGGGCTCGCGGACCATCGGCGAGCAGCATGCGGCCGCGTCGTCCTGGTCGAGCACCGGCAGTTCCAGATTCGACATGCGTCTATGTTGACAGCCATCTAATCCGGTGGCAAGGTCGGCCATATCGACAGCCGTCGATACAAGACCGGATCGGGGAGAACCGCCATGTCCCGCGTTCAGCTCGCCCTGCGCGTCGCCGACCTCGAAGGCTCCATCGCCTTCTACTCCAAGCTGTTCGGCACCGAGCCGGCCAAGCGCCGCCCCGGCTACGCGAACTTCGCCGTCACCGAGCCCCCGCTCAAGCTCGTCCTCATCGAGGGCGAGGCCGGCGAGGACACCCGCCTGGACCACCTCGGCGTCGAGGTCGCCTCCACCGAGCAGGTCACCGCCGCCGCCGGCCGCCTCAAGGAGGCCGGCCTGGCCACCTTCGAGGAGAACGACACCTCCTGCTGCTACGCCCTCCAGGACAAGGTCTGGGTCACCGGCCCCGGTGAGGAGCCCTGGGAGGTCTACGTCGTCAAGTCCGACGCCGACACCCTCGGCAGGAGCGCTGCCGCCGCGCCGGACGCCTGCTGCGGCACCACCGCCTGCTGCACTCCCGACGAGCAGGCGGTCGATCCCCAGCGGACGCCGGTCGAGGCGAAGAGCGCTGCCGGATGCGCCTGCGCCGGCTGAGCGGCGACAGGGGGCGACGGCGCCTTCGCCGCCACTGCTCCCCGCCGGCCCGGGGCGGCCGACAGGAAGGATCGCCACCGGGATTCGGGGCGGTCCGGAGGTCGCTGCGGTAGCCCCGGCCGAGTGGCGTCCGGCACCGGAGGGCGGCGAGCGTGCGCGGCGCCGGGCGGGTGGGCGTACGGCAAGGCCGCCCCTGCCAAGGATCGGCGCGGGGCGGCCTTCTGCGGTCGGTGGTCGGGATTCGGCGTACCGGCTCAGGCGGCGTCCGCTGCCGGGCGGCGGGACAGGGCGTCGGAGGCCTTGGCCGTGGCGTAGAGCGAGACGGCCAGCGCGATGACGAGGGCGGCCCCGGCGGCGAAGATGCTGCCGGAGGAGACGGCCTTGGCACTGCCGGACTCGGTACGGGCCGAGCCGGCGAGGAAGGGCATGACCACGAGGACGGCGACGCCGAGGGCGACCTCGCCCCAGACGACCTTCGGGAAGTGCCGCAGGGTCAGGTGGAGGAGGGAGGAGCTGTCGTCGGCGCGGCGGGCCTGGGCGATGCGGGGCATCAGCCGGAACTGGTTGAAGGCGCCCGCGGCGACGAGGCCGGCGACCAGGAGGATCTTGACCAGCAGGGCGATGCCGTAGCCGGTGGTCCAGAGCTGGGAGATCGCACCGACGTGCTTCCAGCTGAGCCAGAGGCCGGAGATGGTGACGGCGCCGACGCAGATCATGGCGACGAGGCTGAACCGGCGCCACATGTCGGCCCAGAGAAGGCCGGCGCCGTCGCCGAGGCGGCCGCGGGTGCCGGCGAGCGCGACCAGGAGGGCGAGGCCGCCGAGCCAGACGACGCCGGAGATGATGTGGGTCTGGTCGAAGACGAGGTCGAGCCAGCGGTCGAGGTCGGCGGGCTTGGTGGCGGGGACGGCCGCGATCAGGGTGACGGCGAGGGAGAGCGGCAGCGCGGTGAGGGCGATGGCGTCCGTGTGGCGGCGGCTGGCCGGTATGAAGAGGGCGATCAGGGCTGCGGCCGCGACGGCCAGGACAGCGTTCTGGACCAGGTAGACGGTGCCCTGGGCGATCCAGGCGCCCTTGGCGGCCGGGGCGTGGAGGTAGTCCCAGATCCGGTCCGGGGCGAGGGCGTCGCCGAACGGCATGCCCTTGCCGGCGCGGGCGAGACGGGCGGCGAGCTGGAAGTAACCGGCGATCAGCAGCACCACCCCTGCCCAGGCGAGGTAGGTCGCCGATCTTCTTCGCAGGACCTCGGCGTCCTGGCCGCTGGTTTCCGCGGCGCGCAGCGCGGGGCGCACGGTGGTCGCGTACGTGATGGTGGCGCCGATGGCTCCGCTGAGGCCGATGAAGTAGCCGGCCTTGGTGAGGAGCCGCCAGGGCTGGGGCATGGTGTATCCGGCCGTGGTCGCGGCCAGCAGGGCGTGATGCATGAGGTGAGGCTAGCCTAAATAAGGGCGCCCTTAGTCGCCTGGGGGGTGCTGCTTGTTCAATCGTCATCATCCTGTGAGCTACCGGTCGGTCGACTCCTCGTGGCGCGCCCTGTCACTGCTTCGCCTCGTTCGGAGCCCGAAGCCCCGGCCGGTGCCGTCTCGGAATGTGGACGACTTGAGCCAATCCCTGTCCGCCGGCTGCCGGACTCCCTCTAAGCTGGCCGGGCAGCTGGTTCGCCCTGCCCGCCAGGCAGGCGCGTCGCAAGAGGGAACCCGGTGGGAATCCGGGACTGCCCCGCAGCGGTGAGTGGGAACGAACGCCGTCATACGCACTGGGCCCGGCCGGGTCTGGGAAGCGACGGCCAGTAGGTGTCCGCCCTTTCGGGGGCGGCCGTGCCCGCGAGTCCGAAGACCTGCCCGTTGCCCGCACGCGACCGATCGCGCGCGGCCATCCCGGTGACCTCGTGGGCGGGTCGGCGTACATACCAGGCGGGTTGGGCGCTCTTCGTGCGCTCGTGGCCCCGCCCGGTTCGTCACCCTTCGCGCCTGCGTCCCGTCATCGGGGACCACAGGAGACAGGCTCGCGAAGGAGAGTCCCTTGACAGCGAATTCCGCAGCCGCGGCAACCCGGGCCACCGCCCACGGCTACCCCCGGCAGGGCCGGAACCGGGAGCTCAAGAAGGCGATCGAGGGCTACTGGAAGGGTGCGGTCGCGGCCGGCGCCCTCCTGGCCACCGCCGCCGACCTGCGCCGGGAGAACTGGCGCCGGCTCGCCGACGCCGGCATCCGGGAAGTCCCCACCGGCGACTTCTCGCTCTACGACCACGTGCTGGACGCCACCGTCGCCGTCGGTGCGATTCCCGCCCGCCACCGGGCGGCCGTCGACGCCGACGCGCTGGACGGCTACTTCGCCATGGCGCGCGGCACCCAGGACGTCGCGCCGCTGGAGATGACCAAGTGGTTCGACACCAACTACCACTACCTGGTGCCCGAACTCGGCCCCGGCACCGTCTTCACCCCGAACCCGGCCAAGCAGGTGGCCGAGTTGCGCGAGGCCGTCGCGCTCGGCCACGACGCCCGGCCGGTGCTGGTCGGCCCCGTCACCTACCTGCTGCTCGCCAAGCCGGCCCCCGGGGTGGCCGAGGACTTCCAGCCGCTCACCCTGCTCGACCGGCTGCTGCCCGTCTACGCCGCACTCCTCGCCGACCTGCGCGCCGCCGGCGCCGAGTGGGTGCAGCTGGACGAACCCGCGCTCGTCCAGGACCGCACCCCGGCCGAGCTGAACGTCGCCGCCCGCGCCTACCGCGACCTCGGCGCCCTCACCGACCGGCCCAAGCTGCTCGTCGCGAGCTACTTCGACCGCCTCGGCGAGGCGCTGCCCGTGCTCGCCAAGGCGCCGGTCGACGGCCTCGCACTGGACTTCACCGGTTCGGCCGCGGCCAACCTCGACGCCCTCGCCGCCGTCGGCGGACTCCCCGGCAAGCGCCTGGTCGCCGGCGTGGTCGACGGCCGCAACATCTGGATCAACGACCTGCAGAAGTCGCTGACCACCCTGGCGACCCTGCTCGGCCTCGCCGACCGGGTCGACGTCGCACCGTCCTGCTCCCTGCTGCACGTCCCGCTGGACGCCGCCGACGAGCGCGACCTGGACCCGCAGATCGCCCGCTGGCTCGCGTTCGCCCGTCAGAAGGCCGGCGAGACCGCCCTGCTCGCCCGCGGCCTGCGCGAGGGCACCGACGCGATCGCCGCCGAACTCGCCGCCAACCGGGCCGACCTCGCCTCCCGGGCCGGCTCGCCGATCACCCGCGACCCGGCCGTCCGCGCCCGTACCGCCGCCGTCACCGAGGCCGACGGCCGCCGGGCCCAGGCCTACCCCGAGCGCGCCGAGGCCCAGCGCACCCGACTCGGCCTGCCGCTGCTGCCGACCACCACCATCGGCTCCTTCCCGCAGACCGCCGAACTGCGCGTCGCCCGCGCCGACCTCACCGCCGGCCGCATCGACGAGGGCGCCTACCGGGAGCGCATCGAGGCCGAGGTGCGCGAGGTGATCGCGTTCCAGGAGAAGGCCGGGCTGGACGTGCTCGTCCACGGCGAGCCCGAACGCAACGACATGGTCCAGTACTTCGCCGAGCAGCTCACCGGCTACCTGGCCACCCGGCACGGCTGGGTGCAGTCGTACGGCACCCGGTACGTGCGCCCGCCGGTGCTGGCCGGCGACATCTCGCGCCCGCACCCGATGACCGTCGACTGGTTCCGCTACGCCCAGGACCTGACGGACCGTCCGGTCAAGGGGATGCTGACGGGCCCGGTCACCATGCTTGCCTGGTCCTTCGTCCGCGACGACCAGCCGCTCGCCGAGACCGCCTTCCAGGTCGCCCTCGCCCTGCGCGACGAGGTCACCGATCTGGAGGCCGCCGGTGCCACCGTCGTCCAGGTCGACGAACCGGCCCTGCGCGAGACCCTGCCGCTGCGGGCCGGCGACCGCCCGGCCTACCTGGACTGGGCCACCGCCGCCTTCCGGCTCGCCACCTCCGGGGTACGCGCCGACACCCAGATCCACACTCACATGTGCTACGCCGAGTTCGGTGCGATCATGACCGCGATCGACGAGCTCGACGCCGACGTCATCTCGCTGGAGGCGGCCCGCTCGCACATGCAGGTCGCCGGTGAGCTGGCCGGCGCCGGCTACCCGCGCGAGGTCGGCCCGGGCGTGTGGGACATCCACTCGCCGCGGGTGCCGGGCACCGACGAGGCCGTCGAGCTGCTGCGAGCCGGGCTCGCGGCGATCCCGGCCGAGCGGCTCTGGGTCAACCCCGACTGCGGCCTGAAGACCCGCGGCTGGACCGAGACCCGTGCCTCCCTGGAGAGCCTGGTGGGCGCCGCCCGCCGCCTGCGGGGCGAACTGGCCGGCTGACGTACGGCGCGGGGCAGGGCTTCGACCGGGACGCTCCATCGCTGAAAGCGCCGTGGGGGGGGGGGGGGGGGGGGGGGGGGGGGGGGGGGGGGGGAGGGGGGGGGGGGGGGGGGGGGGGGCGGGGGGGGGTGGGGGGGC
>NZ_JBVJCO010000065.1:0-16428 GCF_055588525.1 Kitasatospora sp. NPDC041988 | reverse complement strand
CCACCCCCCCCCCCCCCCCCCCCCCTCCCCCCCCCCCCCCCCCCCCCCCCCCCCCCCCCCACGGGCCGTCGGCCCTCCGCTCGGCCGGCCGAAGTCCGTCCGTGTCAGAGCGCGGACGCGGCGACTTCCTGCACGCCCTCCCGCGTGGCGGTCGCGGCCACGGGCTTGGGGTTGAGGAGCCGTTCGGCGAGGTGGCCGAAGACCAGGCCGAAGGAGGCCCAGAGGGTGAGCTGGATGGCGAGGGCGGAGACACGGAACTGCCAGAGCAGGGTGGCCGAGAAGTCCTCGGGCACCTCGTTGACCGCGGGGAGGAAGGCGTAGGCGAGGCCGACGGCCACGCCGAAGCCCAGGACGGCGACGACGGTGGCATACCAGTTGCCCAGACGCGGGGCGAGCCGCTTGCCGACGATCACCGAGGCGATCGCCAGCAGCACGCTGAGCGCCATCATGAGGAAGTACAGCGTGGTGCGCTTGCCGATCGTCTCCGGGTCACCGACCGACGGCGGGTTGGCCGGGTACTTGAGGAACGGCACCACGTACACGGCGAGCAGCGCCGCCCCGGACAGCAGGGCCGCCGTCGCCCGAGGGGTGAAGCGGCCGACGCGGCCGAGGGCGAAGCAGTAGGCGAGAGCGGCGAAACCGCCGAGCGACACGCCGTAGACGAGGACACCGGTGGCCAGGCCCGCGGTGGACTGCAGGGCACGGCTGACGATCTCCACCTCCATGCCGTGGTCGGCGGAGTGGGCCGCGTGGGCCTCCTCGTAGGCGATGGCGGCGTCCACCCGGGGCTCGCCGAGCAGGTAGGCGACGACGAGGGCGAGCAGACCGGCGGCGAGGCCGGCCAGCATGCCGCGGACGAGCAGGGATCTGACGGTTGCGGAGTTCATTCGGGGTTCCCCGTTCTCAGTGGCAGGGGAAGCCGAGCAGGTGGCGGCCGTCGTGCACCCACTCGTGCACGTCCTCGCCGGAGATGAGGGAGGTGGCGCCCTGCTCGGCGCCGACGAAGTAGATGAGGGCCATCAGCAGGATGCCGAAGAACACGGCCCAGGGCAGGATCGCCTTGACGGAGATGGGGGTGATGGCCGGTGCGGCGGAAGCAGCGGGGGCGATGGGGTGAGCCATGGCCGACCTCCTTTTGGGAACACGCGTCCCGTTCGATGGAGCACGGACGACGGAGGTGGGTCTGACTAGCCGGCCCTGGCGTGTGCCAGGTCCGGATTCACAGTGGCGCGACCGTGCCGGTTTCTCACCGGTCTTCCACGCACCGTCGTCTTCGGTTGTCGCAGGGACGGTACCGTGTCGCGGGAGCGCCGCCAAGGGCCGTCGCAGGGGTGAGCGGCGCGCGGACCGGCGCGAACGCGGTGGCGGGCTTCCGTACGTATGCGCGCAACGGGGCGGTTCCGGGCAGAGGGGGAGGCCGGGTGACCGTCTGCGTGATGTTGGTCGCACCGGTGATCGGCCCACGCGCGGCGCTCGGTGCGGGGCGTCGTCGGGCGACCGGGGGACGCCGTGAAGTGACACACGATCCCTTGACCCGGACTTCCGCGCCTCGCCATGATGGGCCGTCATGTTCTGACTCCGCCGCTGGGGGAAGTCCGGTCGAATTCCGGCGCTGACCCGCAACGGTAGGCCGCCGACGGCTGTCGGCGGCGAGCCCGAGTACCCGTCGGCGGAGAGGTGTCCACTCCTCCCGTCGTGGTCTGCGGGCCGGAGCTCCGAGGGCTGCCCGGCGCCGTGCCGACGCTCTCCGGGCCCCTGCGTCCAGGCCCGGAAAGGCCCCCATGCCTTCGCTCCGCCGCACCCTCGGCCTGCTCGCGATACCCGTGCTCGCCTTCGCCACCGCGCTCCCGGCGGCCACCGCCGCGCACGCCGCACCCGCCCCGGCGTCGTCCCCGACGATCCGGCCGGACGCCGCCGCGGCCGGCTGGCTGGCCCGCCAGCTCGTCGACGGCGACCACTTCGAGTCGGTGTTTAACGGGACGGCCTACCCCGACCAGGGGCTGACCGTCGACGCCGTGCTCGCCTTCGCCGCCTCGCACAGCTCCGACGAGGCGGCCGCGAAGGCCACCGCCTGGCTGGCGAAGCCCGAGATCCTGAGCGGCTACCTCGGCGACGGCGCCACCGAGGCCTACGCAGGCGCGACCGCCAAGCTGCTGCTGGCCGCCGAGGTCCGCGGCGTGGACCCGACCGCCTTCGGCGGCGTCGACCTCCCGGCCCGGCTCCGCTCGCTGCAGAGCCCGAGCGGCCGCTTCTCCGACCGGTCGCAGTGGGGCGACTACAGCAACACCTTCGGCCAGTCGCTCGCCGTGATCGCCCTCAACCGCACGCCCGGCGGCGCCCCGGCCGCCGCCGTCGACTTCCTCGCCGGCAGCCAGTGCGCGGACGGCGGCTTCCCGGTCGCCTTCGGCCAGGCCACCTGCACCGGCGACCCCGACGCCACCGCGCTGGCCGTCCAGGCCCTGGCGGCCGCCGGCCGCACCGCCAAGGCGACCGCCGGGCTCGGCTGGCTGACCGCACACCAGAACGGCGACGGCGGCTTCGCGTCCGCCGGGGCGACCGCCTCCAACGCCAACACCACCGGCCTCGCCACGCAGGCGCTGCTCTCCGGCGGCCGCTTCGGCGCCGGCCTCAAGGGCTGGAGCAGCCTGGTCAAGTTCCAGCAGGGCTGCGCCACCGACCCGGCCGTCCGCGGCGCCGTCGCCTACGACGCGAGCGGCTTCAACCCCGGCAACGGTGCCCGGGCCACCGCCCAGGCCGTCCTCGGCCTGGCCGGCACTCCGCTGGCGACCCTCTCCGCCTCGGGGGCGCGCCCGGCCGTGCCCACCCTGGCCTGCCCGGCGCCGTCCGCCCGCTGAACGTCCGCCCGCTGAACGTCCGACCCCTGACGATGCGAGGAGTACTCCGATGACCGACACCCTCACCCCGGCCCGCCCGGCCCGCCGCACCCTCGGCTCGATCGCCGCCGCCGCGGCCCTGACCGCCGGTCTGCTCGGCGCCTCCGCCGTACAGGCCCCGCAGGCAGAGGCCGCCGCCTGCACCGGTACCACGGGCGTCACCGTCGTGGTCGACTTCACCGCCGTCGGTGGCGGCATCCAGACCGGCTGCGCCCCCGGCGACCCGGCCAGCGGCCTGGCCGCGCTGACCGGCGCCGGCTTCTCCTACGCCTTCCACCCGCGCTTCCCCGGCTTCGTCTGCACCATCAACGCCCTGCCGACGACCTGCACCAACCCGACCGGCAGCGCCTACTGGTCGTACTGGCACGCGCAGCACGGCGGCGCCTGGTCGTACAGCAACCTGGGTGCGGGCAGCTACAACCCGGCGCCGGGCGACGTCGAGGGCTGGGCCTTCGGTGCCGGTACGCAGCCGGGCATCACCGCCCCCTGACACCCGTGGACACACCGGTGCCCCGGTCCTCCGCGACGGAGACCGGGGCACCGGTGTGCTCGGTGGGGCTCAGGCGGCCCGGTGGGGATGGAAGCCGCGGCCGGACTTTCGGCCGAGCAGCCCCGCCTCGACCATCCGGGAGAGCAGCGGCGGGGGCGCGTAGAGCGGCTCCTTGTACTCCTCGTACATCGACTGGGCGATGGCCTGGACGGTGTCCAGGCCGATCAGGTCGGCGAGCCGCAGCGGGCCCATGGGGTGGGCGCAGCCGTGGACCATGCCGGCGTCGATGTCCTGGGCGGTGGCGTGGCCGGCCTCGGCCATCCGGATCGCGGCGAGCAGGTAGGGCACCAGCAGGGCGTTGACGACGAAGCCGGCCCGGTCGCGCGAGCGGATGACGTGCTTGCCGAGGACGTCCGTGGCGAAGCCGTCCACGCGGTCGAGGACGGTGGGGTCGGTGTGCAGCGAGGAGACCAGCTCGACCAGGGGCATGACCGGCGCGGGGTTGAAGAAGTGCAGGCCCAGGACGTGGGAGGCGCGGGTGGTGGCGATGCCGAGCCGGGTCACGGGGATGGCGGAGGTGTTGGTGGCGAGGACGGCGTCCTCGTCGGCCAGGACCTTGTCCAGGGTGGTGAGGACGTCCGTCTTGACGCGTTCGTCCTCCACGACGGCCTCGACGACGAGTTGACGGTCGGCCAGCGCCTCCGGGTCGTCGGCGAACAGCAGGTGTGCCCAGGCGTCCTCGCGCTGTTCGCGGGTGAGCCGGCCGCGGTCGACGGCGTGGTGCAGGGAGCGGTCGATCCGGGCGCGCGCCGTGCGCAGCGCGTCCGACCCCCGCTCGCAGACGATGGTGTCCAGGCCGGCGCGGGCGAAGACTTCGGCGATGCCGGAGCCCATCTGCCCGGCGCCGACCACGGCGACGCGGCGGATCTCGTTCATGGCGCTGTCTCCTTGCTGGGGCGGCTGAGGTTGCCGGGGAGGCTCAGGCCGCGGTGCGGACGCGGACCAGGTGGCGGGCGTAGGCCTCGGTGGTGAGGAAGGCGGGCAGGTCCGGGCCGAGGGCGGTCTCCTCCAGGATCCGCACCGCGTCGTCGAGCGGCACCGGGTCGGCACCCTCGGCGAGCAGGGTGGCCCGCTCCCGGTCGATCAGCCGGCGCACCATGCCGGCGGTGGCGAGCGAGCCGCCGGTGAGCCGGGTGCAGTGGTGCTGCCACTGCCAGATCTGGCAGCGCGCGATCTCGGCGGTGGCGACGTCCTCCATCAGCCCGAAGACGGCGACCGCGCCCGCGCCGCCGAGCCAGGCGGTGAGGTAGCGCAGCGCGACGGCGACGTTGGAGCGCAGGCCCTGCTCGGTCGGCAGGCCGGCGGAGAGCCGCTGGACGGCCAGCAGGTCGGCGGCGGTGACCTCGACGTCCTCGCGGGTGCGGTCGAGCTGGTGGGGCCGGTCGCCGAGGACGGCGTCGAACGCGGTGCGGCAGGTGTCGACCAGGGCGGGGTGGGCGACCCAGGAGCCGTCGAAGCCGTCGCCGGCCTCCCGCTCCTTGTCGAGCCGGACCCGGGTGAGGGCCACCTCGTTGGCGTCCCGGTCCCGCTGCGGGATGGCGGCGGCCATGCCGCCGATGGCGTGGGCGCCGCGCCGGTGGCAGGTGCGGACCAGCAGGTCGGTGTAGGCGCGCATGAACGGCTGGGTCATCGTGATGGTCGCGCGGTCGGGCAGGATGAACCGCGGCCCGTGCTGGGCGAAGTTCTTGATCAGGCTGAACAGGTAGTCCCAGCGGCCGGCGTTGAGGCCGGCGGCGTGCTCGCGCAGCTCGTACAGGATCTCCTCCATCTCGAACGCGGCCGTGATGGTCTCGATCAGGACGGTGGCCCGGACGGTGCCGTGCGCGATGCCCAACTCGGCCTGGGCGAAGGTGAAGACGTCGTTCCAGAGCCGGGCTTCGAGGTGGTTCTCCAGCTTCGGGAGGTAGAAGTAGGGGCCGCTGCCGTTCGCGATCTGCCGGCGGCCGCAGTGGAAGAGGTGGAGGCCGAAGTCGACCAGGGCGGCGGCCATCGGGCGGCCGCCGATCCGCAGGTGGTGCTCGTCCAGGTGCCAGCCGCGCGGGCGGACCACGATCGTGGCCGGGGTGGGGCCGATGCGGTAGCGACGGCCCCCGGGTGCGGTGTCGTCGATCCGGAGCAGGACGGCATCGAGCAGGTTGAGCTGGCCGGAGACGAGGTTGTGCCAGGTGGGGGAGGTGGCGTCCTCGAAGTCCGCCAGCCACACCTTTGCCCCGGAGTTGAGGGCGTTGACGGTCATCCGGCGCTCGGGTGGGCCGGTGATCTCCACCCGGCGGTCGTGCAGGCCGGGTCCGGCGCCGGCCACCCGCCAGGTGAGGTCCTCGCGGACGGCGCGGGTCTCCGGGAGGAAGTCCAGGGTGCCGGCCGCGGCCAGGGCGGCGGCCCGGCGGCCGCGCTCGGCGAGCAGCTCGGCGCGGCGTTCGTCGAAGGCATCGTGCAGACGGACCAGGAAACCCAGGGCGTCGGGGGTGAGGATCTCCTCGAACCGCTCTTCGTGCTCGCCGAGGATCTCGATACGGCTGGTCGTGGTCATCCGGCTCTCCAGGCTGGTGGGGCCCGGGGCCACGTCCTCCGACGCGGCCCCGGGCACGGGCGGCCGAAGCGGGTCGCGTCCCTCAACGGGACCCGCGGGCCAGGGTGAACGGCGGCCGAGGAGCAGCCTCCGGGGCGGAGGAACGGCCGCCGGGGGTGGCTCAGTGGAACTGCTCGGCCTCGGTGGAGCCGGTCAGGGCGAGCGTCTCGGCGTTGGGGTTGAGCGCGGTCGAGACCTGGTCGAAGTAGCCGGTGCCGACCTCGCGCTGGTGCTTCACCGCGGTGTAGCCGTCCGGCACGGCGGCGAACTCGGCCTCCTGCAGGTCGACGTAGGCGGTCATGCCGTGCTCGGCGTAGCCGCGGGCGAGCTGGAACATCGAGTGGTTGAGGGCGTGGAAGCCGGCCAGGGTGATGAACTGGAAGCGGTAGCCCATCGCGCCCAGCTCGCGCTGGAACTTGGCGATCTGGTCGTCGTCCAGTGCGGCCTTCCAGTTGAAGGACGGCGAGCAGTTGTAGGCGAGCATCTTGTCCGGGTGCTCGGCCTTGATCGCCTCGGCGAACTCGCGGGCCTGGGCGAGGTCCGGCGTGCCGGTCTCGACCCAGATCAGGTCCGCGTACGGGGCGAAGGCCAGGCCGCGGGAGATGACCGGCGCCATGCCGGGCTCGACCCGGTAGAAGCCCTCGGCGGTGCGCTCGCCGGTGCAGAAGCGGGCGTCGCGCTCGTCGACGTCGGTGGTCAGCAGGTTGGCGGCGAGCGCGTCGGTGCGGGCCACGATGACGGTCGGCACGTCGGCGATGTCGGCGGCGAGGCGGGCGGAGTTGAGGGTGCGGATGTGCTGGGCGGTGGGGACGAGCACCTTGCCGCCGAGGTGGCCGCACTTCTTCTCGGAGGCGAGCTGGTCCTCGTAGTGGATGCCCGCGGCGCCGGCCGCGATCATGCCCTTGGTGAGCTCGAAGGCGTTCAGCGGGCCGCCGAAGCCGGCCTCGGCGTCGGCCACGATCGGCACCAGCCAGTCCGGTCCGCCGTTGCCCTCCGCCGCGTCGATCTCGTCCGCCCGCAGCAGCGCGTTGTTGATCCGCCGTACCACCTGGGGGACGGAGTTGGCCGGGTAGAGGCTCTGGTCGGGGTAGGTCTGGCCGGCCTGGTTGGCGTCGGCTGCGACCTGCCAGCCGGACAGGTAGATCGCCTGCAGCCCGGCCTTCACCATCTGCACGGCCTGACCACCCGTCAGCGCTCCGAGGGCGTGGATGTAGTCCTGCTCGTGCAGCTGCCGCCAGAGCCGCTCGGCGCCGCGCCGGGCGAGCGTGTGCTCCTCCCGCACGGTGCCGGACAGGCGGACGACGTCCGCCGCCGTGTACGTCCGCCCGACGCCGGCCCACCGGGGGTCGGACGCCCACCGGGCGGCCAGCTCCGCCGCCTGCTGCTCCTGCTGCTGCCGAACCGACTGGATCATGAATCCGCTCCCGGGAAGTGCTCGTTGCGAAGGATGTGAGGGTGCTCACGTCGCGAGGTGGAGGTGCGGCCGGGGCGCCGGGCAGGCGGCTCGGGCCGCCGGGACGTCGGGTGCCCCCAAGCCCCCTCCGCCAAGCCGTAAATGCCTGGCGGACAGAGGCTGTTCGTGGTGCGCCGTCCGGCCGCAGCACCGACTCTGGCACCCCCGGCCGCCGCCGTCACCGCTGGACGGCGGCCAACTTCTGCGAAGCGGATCCTGCGAAGCTGCGAAGTCTGCGAAGACCTCCGTGCCACGCCTCTGGCTATGCTGCGGTCACCGGACAGGCAGGTGGCGAGGGGAGAAGGCCGGATGGGAAGGACCTTCGCGGGCGCGAGGCTGCGCCGGCTCCGCGAGGACCGCGGGCTCAGCCAGGCCGCGCTCGCCCGGCTGCTCGAACTCTCTCCGAGCTACCTCAATCAACTGGAGCACGACGCCCGGCCGTTGACCGTCCCGGTGCTGCTTCGCCTCACCGAGGCCTTCGGCGTCGACGCCGGGTACTTCGCCCCGCCGGACACCGCCCGGCTCACCGCCGAACTGCGCGACTCGCTCGGCGAGGAGCTCGCCGCCGGCCGGGTCACCCCGGGCGACCTGGACGACCTCGCGACCCGGCTGCCCGGTGTGGCCCGGGTGCTGATGGACCTCGGCCGCAGCCGTCGCGCTGTCGCCGAGCAGCTCGCCATCCTCGCCGGCGACCGCGGCCCGGCGGTCGGCACGGCCCGCACCCCGCACGAGGAGGTCCGCGAGTTCTTCTACCGCCGCCAGAACTACGTCCATGAACTCGACCTCGCAGCAGAGGAGTTGGCACGCGCCATCGGCCTGAGGCGGGGCGGGGTCAGGACGGCGCTCGCCGAACGGCTCACAGCCGGGCACCAGGTCCAGCTGGCCACCGGGGGAGAGCGCCTCCACGAGTACGACCCCGGCGCGCGCGTGCTGCGGCTGTCGGACCGGCTGCGCCCGGGCCAGCAGGCGTTCCGGATGGCGACCCAGCTGGCCTACCTGGAACACGACGGCCTGCTCGGCGAACTGGCCGCCCAGGACAGCCCGCCGGGGTCGACCGCCTGGTCGCTGACCCGGATCGGCCTGGCCAACTACTTCGCCGCCGCTCTCGTCCTGCCCTACCGCACCTTCCACGCCGAGGCCGAGGCGGCCCGCTACGACATCGAGCACCTCGCCGACCACTTCGGCCTGGGCTACGAGACGGTCTGCCACCGGCTCAGCACCCTGCAGCGGCCGCGCCTGCGCGGGGTGCCGTTCTCCTTCGTCCGGGTCGACCGCGCGGGCAACGTCTCCAAGCGCCAGTCCGCGACCGACTTCCACTTCTCCCGCACCGGCGGCACCTGCCCGCTCTGGAACGTCTACGAGGCCTTCGCCTCACCCGGCCGCGTCCACGTCCAGGTCGCCGCCATGCCCGACGGCCGGCGCTACCTGTGGACCGCCCGGGCCGTCACCCGCTCACCCGGCGGCTGGGGCCGCCCCGGCAAGACCTTCGCCATCGGCCTCGGCTGCGAACTGCGCCACGCCCCACGGCTGGTGTACTCCGCCGGCCTCGACCTGGCCGACGAGGCCGCGGCCACCCCGATCGGCCTCGGCTGCAAGGTCTGCGAACGCCCGGCCTGTCCGCAACGCGCCGCGCCGGCCGTCGGCCTCCCCCTGGAGGTGGACGAGCACACCAGCACGTTCGTCCCCTACCCCGTCCACGCCGGACCGGCGGGCGGATGACCGCCTTGGAGCCGGTCATCCGGGCCCGGGCCGTGCGGATCGTCTGTCTGACTGCCGCCGGCGCCTGACTGCCGCCGGTGCCTGACTGCCACCCGGCGCCTGACTGACAAGGTGGCGAAGGCGACATGACGACTCGTTGACGCCGTTTCCGTGCGCATGTTCTGATGAACCGGTTTTTCATCCTTGGCAGTCAGGGGAAGCCGGTCCAACTCCGGCGCTGACCCGCAACCGTAGATCCGCCCTCGACGGGTGGGTGAGCCGGAATGCCTGCGCCGAGGGTTTGTTCGGAGAGCACTTGCGTCGTCGCGGACTACGACGTGGTCAGGACGGTCCCCTGTCGGGGAGCCGTCGGCTGCGCCGTCGTTCCCCGCGTCGACCGACCAGGGAGTCGCCGGTGAGGGTCAACAGCAGTCGTACACGCCGCAGAGGCAGGGGCCTGGCGTCCCTGCTGGTCACCGGGACCGTCGTGGTCGCCGCGGGCGGCACCGTCCTGCTCGGGCACCCCGGCGCAGCGGCCGCCGATCCGATCGACGACTGCACCGCCACGACCGGCGCGATCGTCGCCGTCGACCTCGGCCACTGGGGCGGCGGTGTCGTCCGCGGCTGCGACTCCGTCCGCGCCAAGAACACCGGCCCGTCACCCTCCGCGTCGTCGTCGCCTTCGGTATCCCCGAGCCCGACCGGCCCGCCGCCGGCCACCGGCGACCCCGCCGCGGCGGCGGCCCCGCCCGCCGGGAAGGCTCCCGACCTGGCCAAGGGCAGCGCCTACCTCACCGATCCGGCCCGCCTGATCGACGGTCACTACTACGAGGCCTTCCCGGCCTTCGCCGACTTCGGCCTCACCATCGACGGGGCCTACGCCCTTGCCGCCACCGGTACCGACGACGCCGCCCTGCGCAGGATCGTCGACTTCCTCGACCGGCAGGGCAAGGACGCCAACGACCGCACCGTCAACGACTGGACCGCCATCGGAACCGAGTACGCCGGCGGCGGCTCCATCGGCAAGGAGGCCCTGCTCGCCGAGGTCGTCGGCCGCAACCCGCGCGCCTTCGGCGGCCACGACCTGATCGCCGCCCTGGCCCGGGCGGTCTGCGCCCAGGCCGCCCCGGACACCGGCTGCGCGGCACCCGGCAACTACACCTGGGCCACCTCGGTGTTCTCCCAGGCCCTCGGCATCATGGCCCAACTGCGCGCCGGCGACACCGCGAACGCCGCCGCGCCGATCGCCTACCTCAAGAGCCTCCAGCACGCGGACGGCTCCTGGCCGAGCCTGATCCCCGCCACCGGGGACTCCGACGTGGACAGCACCGCGATGGCCGTCATGGCGCTCGCGCTCGTCCCCGGGGACGATGCCGCCCAGGCGGTCGCCGCCGTCGACAAGGGGCTGGCCTGGCTGGCCGGGCGCCAGCTGGCCGACGGAGGGTTCCCCGGCGCGGCCGGTGACTCGACCAACTCCGCCGCCCTCGCCGTGCAGGGCATGACCCTCCGTCAGTCTGCCTACAGTGGGCGGATCACCAAGGCGCTCGACTTCCTCGCGGGCCAGCAGAACGGCGACGGCGGCTTCAATGTTGCCTCCGCCGGGCAGCAGGGCTCGGACGTCCGGGCCTCCACCCAGGTGCTCGGCGGTGCCACCGGGATTTCCTTCGGCACGCTCCACCGCGACCTCGGCAGCACGCCGACGCCCACGCCGACCGGTACGGGCACGCCCACGCCGACCGCGACGGCTACGGCCACGGCGACCGTGACGGGCACGCCGACGGCCACCGGTTCGCCCACCGGGACCGGCTCTCCGGCGCCCACCGGATCGCCCGCGCCCACCGGCACCGCGCCCACCGGATCGCCCGCGCCCACCGGCACCGCGCCGGCCGTCGCAGCGTCGACCGGGACGCCGCCGACCGGGGACTCCGCCACCCGGCCCGTCGGCGCTCCGGCCCCCGGCACTCGGGCCTCCGGTGACCTCGGCGAGCCGGTGCGCGGCGGCGGCGTGCCGGTCGATGCCGCCCCCGTACAGACCGGCGCCGGGAGCCTGGCCGGTACCGGGACCGACGCGCTGGTGCTGACGGCGGCCGCCGGGCTGCTCGCCGCCGCCGGGGCCGCAGCCGTCCTGGCCGCCCGCCGCCGCGTGGCCTCCGCCCCTGGGCGGCACCGGTGATCCGGCGGTTCGGCCGGCTGTCGGGAGCCGCCACCGTGACCTTCGCCCTGGCGCTCGGCGGGGTCGGTGTCGGTACGGCCCCGGCGGCCGCGGCGCCGCTGCCGATCGAACAGTGCACCGCCACCTCCGGTGTGGTGCTCGCGGTGGACTTCGGCAAGTGGGGCGGCCCGCTGCTGCGTTCCTGCGGGACCACCCCGACCACCGGCTACACCCTGCTCAACCAGGGCGGTTGGAAGACCACCGGGACGGGGCACGACGGTCCGGCGTTCATCTGCCGGATCGGTTACAGCGGCTTCCAGGGCGGCAAGCAGTACCCCACCCCGGACCAGGAGAAGTGCGTCCTCACCCCGCCCGCCACGGCCTACTGGTCGTACTGGCACGCCGATCCCGGGGAGAACACCTGGTCGTACAGCCAGCTCGGTGCGATGAGCTACCAGCCGAAGCCCGGCAGCGTCGACCTGTGGATCTTCGGCGGGACCAACATCGAGGGCACGGAAGGACGCCCCACCTTGTCGCCCGACACCGTCCGCGCGCACAACAGCACACCGGGCGGCGGTTCCGCCGTCACCCCGCCGCCGGCCGACGGCGGTACGGCGGGCGGCAACGGGTCAGGCTCCGCAGGCGGCGGCGCGGGTGGACCAGGCGGCACGAGCGGTGGCGGCGGTGCGAGTGGTGGCGGATCCGCCGGTGGTTCCGGTTCCGGCTCCACGAACGGTGGCAGCGGCGGCACGAGCGGCAGCTCGGCCGGCGGCAGCCCGGGTGGCGCGGCCGGGGGGAAGCGCCCGTCGTCGTCCGGCGGCACGGGCGGGTCGTCCGGCAGTGCGGGTGGATCGTCCGGCGGCACGGGCGGCCGCACCACGCCGGCGAGCCCGCCACCCGGCGTGCCGGCACCGGCCACCCCCGACCCCGAGGCCGCCGCGACACCCACCGCCCCCGCCGAGACACCCGCCGGGACGCCTGCCGAAACACCCTCCGAGCAGCCGTCCGACACCCCGCCGGCCACCGACCCCGCCGGTTCGGCGCCCACCGCCACCGAGGGCCCGTCCGTCCCCGTGAACGCCGGCGGCCCGGTGGTGGTGGACGCGGCTCCGGCCGCCGACGCGCCGCACGACGCCGGATCGATGGTCCCCGCCGTGGTCGGGGCCGTCCTGGTCGGGGCGCTGGGCGTGGCCACCGTGATCGCCGGGCGACGGCGCCGTCGACAGGCCGAGTGATTTGGTGACCATGCTCGACAAGCGCGCCACCGGCTCCCCGCAGTCCGCCCCCGGGCGGGCCGCGGGGAGCCGGCGCAGCCCCCGCAACCTCCACCCGCTGGCCTGGTGGACGTGGGCACTCGCCCTGGCGACCGCGGCCAGCCGTACCACCAACCCGCTGCTGCTCCTGCTCGTTCTCGCCGTTCTCGGATACGTGGTCACCGCCCGGCGCACCGAGGCCCCGTGGGCGCGCGGATTCACCTACTACCTGTGGGTGGCCCTGACCGTGGTGGCGATCCGGGTGGCCTTCCGGTGCGTCTTCGCCACCGGCATCACCCCGCACGACCACCTGCTCTTCTCGCTCCCGCACATTCCCACGCCCGCCTGGTACGCGGGCATCCAGATCGGCGGACCGGTCTCCCTGGAGGCCACCCTCTCCGCGGCCTTCGACGGGCTGCGCCTGGCCTGCCTGATCTGCTGCATCGGCGCGGCCAACACGCTGGCCAACCCCAAGCGCGCCCTGCGCGTCCTCCCCGGGGCCCTGTACGAGCTCGGTGTCGCCGTGACGGTGTCGCTCAGCGTCGCCCCGCAGCTGGTGCAGAGCGTCCAACGCGTCGCCCGGGCAAGGCGGTTGCGCGCTGGGCAGAGCAAGGGGATCCGGGCCCTGCGGAGCATCGTCGTCCCGGTCCTGGAGGACGCGCTGGAGCGTTCGCTGCACCTGGCCGCCGCGATGGACTCGCGCGGCTACGGGCGCTCGGGAACCGCCACCCGCCGCTCCCGCCGGACCACCGGAGCCCTGATGCTGCTCGGCATGTGCGGCCTCTGCGCCGGGGTGTACGGGCTCCTGGACGGCACCGCACCCGCGGCCCTGGGCCTGCCCGCGCTGCTCGTAGGTGCCCTGCTGTGCGCCGCCGGGCTGGCGCTCGGCGGCCGGCGCGTGCGGCGCACCACCTACCGGCCGGACCGGTGGCAGGCCGCCGAGTGGGGCGTCGCCGGCTGCGGTGTGGCCGCTGCCGTCCTGCTGTTCGGGACGGTCGGCTACGCCGCCACCGATCTCAACCCCTCCCTCTATCCGCTGAGTTGGCCGGCCCTGCCGGTCGTCCCGGTGCTCGCCCTGCTGCTGGCCGGCGCCGCCGGGGCCATCGCGCCCCCGCCCGGCCGCTCGCCCGAGCCCGGCGGCCTGCCCGAGCAGCGCCCGGCCGGGCGTACGGGCGGCGACGGTATCCGCAGCGACGGTATCCGCAGTGTCGGCACCAGCACCGACCGCCCACACACCGAGGTGACCAAATGATCCGATTCGACCAGGTCGGCGTGGTGTACGACGGCGAGACCACCCCCGTGCTGCGCGACGTCGACCTGCACATCCCCGAGGGCGAACTCTGCCTGGTGGTCGGCCGGACGGGCGTCGGCAAGTCGACCCTGCTCGGCGCCGTCAACGGCCTCGTCCCGCACTTCACCGGTGGCACCCTGCGCGGCCGGGTGACCGTCGACGGCCGGGACACCGCCCACCACCCGCCACGTGAACTGGCCGACGTGGTCGGCGTGGTGGGGCAGGACCCACTGGCCGGCTTCGTCACCGACACCGTGGAGGAGGAACTCGCCTATGCAATGGAGCAGTTGGCCGTCCCGCCGGACGTGATGCGCAAGCGCGTCGAGGAGACCCTCGACCTGCTCGGCCTGGCCGACCTGCGCCATCGCGCGCTGTACGAACTCTCCGGCGGCCAGCAGCAACGCGTCGCCATCGGCTCCGTCCTGACCGCCCACCCCCGCGTCCTGGTCCTGGACGAGCCGACCTCCGCGCTCGACCCGACCGCCGCCGAGGAGGTGCTCGCCGCCGTCACCCGCCTGGTGCACGACCTCGGCGTGACAGTGCTGCTCGCCGAACACCGCCTGGAGCGGGTCGTCCAGTACGCCGACTCCGTCGCCTGCCTGCCCGGTGACGGCACCGTCGTCTACGGGCCGCCCGCCGAGGTCTTCCGGGACACCGCGATCGCACCGCCCGTCGTCGACCTCGGCCGGCTCGCCGGCTGGACGCCACTGCCGCTGTCCGTCCGCGACGCCCGCCGAGCCGCGGGCCCGCTGCGGGAGCGGCTGGCCGGACGCCCCGCGCCGGCACCGCGCCGTCAACCGGCCGGGGGAGGGCCCGTACTGACCGCCGAACGGATCGTCGTGCGCTACGGCCAGGTGCCCGCCGTCCGGGAGGCCGGCCTGGAGCTGCGCGCCGGCCAGGTCACCGCCCTGATGGGCCGCAACGGCTCCGGCAAGTCCTCCCTGCTCTGGGCCCTGCAGGGCTCCGGCCCCCGCCAGGGTGGCACCGTGAAGGTCACCCGGGCCGACGGCGAGCCGGCGAAGGACCCCAAGCGTCTCTCCGCGACCCAGGCCCGGCAGCTGGTCGGGCTCGTCCCGCAGACTCCCACGGACCTCCTCTACCTGGAGTCGGTCGCCCAGGAACTCGCCCAGAGCGACCTGGAGGCCGGTCACGGCACCGGGCCGACCGCACGCCGGATCCTGGACCGGCTGGCCCCCGGCATCCCCGACGAGGCCCACCCCCGCGACCTCTCCGAAGGCCAGAAACTGGCTCTGGTCCTGGCGATCCAACTGGCCGCCGCGCCCCGGGTGGTGCTGCTGGACGAGCCGACCCGGGGGCTCGACTACCACGCGAAGGAATCGCTGACCGGCATCGTGGACGCCCTCGCCGCCGAGGGCCGCACCGTCGTGGTCTCCACCCACGACGTCGAGTTCGTCGCCGCCGCCGCCGACCGGGTGGTGGTGATGGCCGAGGGTGAGATCGTCGCCGACGGGCCCACCGCCGAGGTCATCGTCGCCTCACCCACCTTCGCCCCCCAGACCGCCAAGATCCTCGCCCCGCTGCCCTACCTGACCACCCGGCAGGTCGCCGCGGCCCTCGAACCCGCGGAGGCCGCCCGATGACCGCCGTCCGCATCCCCGGCCGGGCCCGCATCGTCGTCGCGTTGGCCGCCTTCATCGGCCTCACCGCCTTCACCTGGCCGTTCGTCGTCGCCCCGGGCAAGTTCGGCTCCTCCTACGCCCCGCCGCTGATCTTCGGCGCCCTGCTGATCCTCGTCCTCGCCGTCGTGATCGCCGAGATCTCGGCCGGCGGCATCGACGCCAAGGCCCTCGCCATGCTCGGCGTCCTCTCGGCCGTCAACGCCGGCCTGCGACCCCTCGGCGCCGGCACGGCCGGAGTGGAGACGGTCTTCTTCATCCTGGTCCTCGCCGGCCGGGTCTTCGGCCCGGGCTTCGGCTTCACCCTCGGCTGCACCTCCCTGTTCGCCTCCGCACTCCTCACCGGCGGCGTCGGCCCCTGGATGCCCTACCAGATGTTCGGCTGCGCCTTCGTCGGCATGCTCGCCGGGCTGCTGCCCAGGCTCCCGCGCCGGTGGGAGGTGCCGACGCTGGCCCTGTACGGCGCGGGCTCCGGCTACCTCTTCGGCTTCCTGCTCAACCTGTCCTTCTGGCCGTTCTCGACCGACCCGAACAGCTCCATCGCCTACCTGCCGGGCCTGCCGTTCACCGAGCAGTGGCACCGCTACCTGCTCTTCGACCTGGCCACCTCGCTCGGCTGGGACACCGGCCGCGCCGTCACCACCGGAGTCGCCGTCCTCGTCGTCGGCCCCGCCGTCCTCACCGTCTTCCGCCGCGCGGCCCGCCGCGCCAACTTCGAGCCGACCGTGCGCTTCGAGGGCCCGAACGTCCGACGCTCCGTCTACTGAACCCCGTTCCGCAATCTCCGCTTGCCGTGATGAAGCCACCGGCACCGACCCACCGTGGGCGTGCTGCCGTTCCGCGCGCCCACGGTGGGGGGGGGGGGGGGGGGGGGGGGGGGGGGGGAGCCGAGGGCGGGAAAAAGGGGAGGCGGGAGGATGGGCGGGCCGAG
>NZ_JBVJCO010000064.1:0-43700 GCF_055588525.1 Kitasatospora sp. NPDC041988 | reverse complement strand
CAACATGCACACGACACGCGAGTCAGCCTGAACGACTCTGTACCCACGAACGGGCGACACCAGATCATCCAGAAACGGACTTAACGTCCTCTGAGTGAAACCGGGGTCCGCGTACGAATCGACGACCGTCCTCCAGGCTGCACGGTAGTGGCTTGTCCCGATCGGCCCGGTCCGTATCCCGGCTGGCAGCTCGCTGCCCGGCTCGGGCACCTGCTGCAGATCGCCCAGCTCCAGCTCGACCAGGCTGAAGACACGTCGGTAGCCGGCTGCGCGCAAAAGTGCCGTGGCGTCCTGCTCGGAGGCCATGGCGTTCGCGCCGATCACTGCCGTCCGCGCCGTTTCATGCTGTTTGACGAGCTGGCGGATCCGCTCTTCGGCCCAGCTCAGCATGGCTGAGCCGATGCCCTGGCCGCGATGCTCGGGCAAGAGGTAGCCGCGGTGCAGGTACAGCCACGTATCGTCCCGCTCTTGCCACCACCGGATCGTCGAGTAGCCGACGACGCTCCCGTCGAGCACCACCAGGATCTGGTTCTTGGACGGCTCCTCCAACTTGGCAGAAGCTTCGGCGATCTCGGCCGCGGTCGGGAGCCCTTCCACTACCGACTGGACATCGACCCGGTCCCGTTCAACACACCCCAGCCGCACCGCGGCCATGGCGCCGTGGTCTTCGTCGCCGCGATACGGCCGGAACCCGAAGCCGACCGGAAGGTCCTGTCCTGCCGTGCCATCCAACATGACCGGATGTTCTCGAACTTCGAGGCAGGTCCGCCACCCTATTCACGCCGCGGTCGTCTGCGGCCGTTCAACGAGCTGGCCGCGTTCGAAGCGGGCCCCGGCGCGGACGAGGGCAACGAGGTGGGGTGCATTCACGGCTCGCCAGCGGGCCTGGGCGGACTCGACGAGCTTGAAGACCATCGCCAGGGCGGCGGTCCGGGATCCGGCGCCCTTGGTGACCTTGGTCCGCAGACGGACGGTCGCGAAGGTCGACTCGATGGGGTTGGTTGTCCGCAGGTGAATCCAGTGCTCGGCGGGGAAGTCGTAGAACGCCAGCAGCTCATCCTCGTCATCAACGATCTTCTTGACGGCCTTGGGGAACTTCGCGCCGTACTGCTTGGCGAACGCCTTGACCGCGGCGGCCGCGTGCTCCTTGTCCTCGGCGTTGTAGATGTCCTGGATGGCCTTCTTCGCCGCGGGCTGAGCTGACTTCGGGAGGCTGTCGAGGCAGTTGGCCGTTTTGTGAACCCAGCACCTTGGTGGCGGGTTTCGGGGAAGACCTCGTTCAACGCGTTCCAGAAGCCCAGGGCTCCGTCGCCGACGGCGAGGACGGGAGCGCGCATGCCGCGCCGCTGGCAGTCCCGCAGCAGGCTCGCCCAGGACTCCGAGGACTCGCGGTAGCCGTCGGCCATCGCGATCAGCTCCTTGGCTCCGTCCGCGCGCACGCCCATGACGACCAGGACCGCGGCCTTCGCCTCCTCCAGCCGTATGCGCAGGTGGATACCCTCGGCCCAGACGTAGACGTAGTCCGTGGCGGACAGGTCTGGCGTTGACGGTCTGAGTTGGCCCCACTTTTCCGGTCCGAGTTGGCCCCACCGGCGGGGCGCATGGGAGCGTTCGGGGGTTGTTCCGGCTTGAGTTGGCCCCACCCCTGACGTGGGGCTGGGACGCTCGGTGTAGGTCTCCATGAGGGGGCGATGCCGGGTGGTGTCCTCGAAGGAAGAGCTGTTCCTGCTGATCCGCCGGGACTCGTGGCGGGAGGGGTTGTCGGTCCGCGCCCTCGCGCGGAAGTACGGCGTCCATCGGCGTCTGGTGCGCGAGGCGTTGTGCTCGGCGGTGCCGCCGCCGCGGCGGACACCGAGGAGGCATTCCCCGAGGCTGGAGCCGTTCAAGAACACGATCGACCAGTGGCTGCTGGACGATCTGGAGGCCCCGCCGAAGCAGCGGCATACCGTCCAGCGGGTCCTGGCCCGGCTTCAGCAGGAGCTCGGGGCGGACATCGCCTATTCGACCGTGTGGGACTACGTCCACCGGCGTCGGAGGGAGATCGCCGAGGCCGCCGGGGTCGCACCCTCAGCGGGGTTCGTGATCCGCCACAACCAGCCCGGCATGGACGCGGAGGTCGACTTCGGCGAGGCTTGGGTCGACCTGGCAGGCGAGCGCACCAAGTGCTACCTGTTCGCGTTCCGGCTCGCCTACTCCGGCAAGGCCGTCCACCGCATCACGATCTCCTGCGGACAAGAGGCCTTCCTCGACGGCCACGTCCACGCCTTCCGCACCCTGGGCGGCGTACCCGCAGGCCAGATACGGTATGACAATCTCTCACCCGCGGTGACCAGGGTGATCCGCAAGAGCAGGTCGCGGGAGGAACATCCGCGCTGGCACGAGTTCCGCCAGCACTACTCGATCACTCCGTTCTACTGCGAGCCGGGACTTCGCGGCGCCCACGAGAAGGGCGGCGTCGAGGGCCAGGTCGGCTACTGGCGGCGCAACTACCTCACCCCGGTCCCTCACGTCGATTCCCTTGACGAGCTCAACGACGCCTTCGCCGCGTTCGAACAGGCCGAGCAGAGCCGGCGGATTGGTATGCGGATCCGGACCATCGGCCAGGACTTCGCCCAGGAGGCCCCGCTCCTGCTGCCCTTCCCCGGCGACGCGTTCGAGACCGGGCTCGCCTTCACCCCGCGCGTTGACCGCTACGGCATGGTCGCCGTCCGGGTCTGCCGCTACTCGGTCCCAGTCCGCTACATCGGCCGCACCGTCCATGTCTTGCTCCGCTCGAACGAGGTTGTCGTCTTCCACGGCCGCACGGAGATCGCCCGCCACCCGCGCCTGACCACGAAGGGCGCCGAGCGGGTGGTGCTGGACCACTTTCTGGAAATCCTGCTGGCTAAACCGGGAGCCCTGGCCGGCTCGGAGGCCCTGGACCAGGCCCGCCGCGCGGGCACCTTCACCCCCGCTCACGAGGCCTTCTGGTCCGTGGCCAAACACGCCCTCGGCGAGAGCGACGGCACGAAAGCGCTGGTCCATGTCCTACTGCTGCACCGGCACCTGCAGCACCGCGACGTCGTCGCCGGCATCCAGGCCACGCTCGCGGCCGGGGCCTGCACCGCGGACGTCGTCGCCCTCGAAGCACGCAAGGCCGCCGAGAGTGAGGGCCGGTCCCCGACCGTCACGGTCACCGTTCTGCTGCCCGAACCGGTCGCCCCGCCGCATCTGCCGCTTCCGAGCCTTACCGAACGAAGAACCGCCCGCCTGCCACCCGACCAACGTCCCCTTCCAGCGCTTGAGCGCTGGGACCAGCTCCTGCATCACCGACCCGGAAGGGACCCGCGATGACCGGCCCGCACCACGCCCTGACCGAGCCCGCCTCCGACGCCGCCATCGACACGGCCTGCCGCGTCCTGCGGTTGCCGACCATGCGGGCTCAGTTCGCCGACACCGTCACCCGAGCCGAACGCGAGCACCTGTCCTACCGCGGGTTCCTCGCCGAACTGCTGATGGCCGAGTGCGAGGACCGCGACCGCCGCCGCTCCGAACGCCGCATCCGCGCGGCCGGCTTCCCGCGCTCGAAGTGGCTGTCCGACTTCGACTACTCGGCCAACCCCAGCGTCACACCCGCCCTGGTCAACAACCTCGCCGCCTGCGAGTGGGTCAAGAAGGGCGAACCGCTCTGCCTGATCGGCGACTCCGGCACCGGCAAGACACACCTGCTGATCGGCCTCGGCTCCGCAGCGGCGATGGCCGGCTTCCGGGTCCGCTACGCGCTCGCCGCTCGCCTGGTCAACGAGCTCGTCGAAGCCGCCGACGAGAAGCAGCTGACCAAGACCATCGCCCGATACGGCCGCGTCGACCTGCTCTGCATCGATGAACTGGGCTACCTCGAACTGGACCGCCGCGGCGCCGAGATGCTGTTCCAGGTTCTGACGGAGAGGGAGGAGAAGAACAGTGTTGCGATCGCCTCGAACGAATCGTTCGGAAAAGCGCACATGTTCCGCTCAACCTGTGCCAGGCAGCGCCGAAACTTCACGGGTTCCGGCAGGAACGCGGATGCTGCATGATCGAACGATGCTGGTCGAACTGGTGAAGGTCGCAAAGTTTCCTTGGAGCCCCTGGCTGGCCCAGGTCCGGACGCCGTTCGGCGGGACAGCGGTCCGCTGGTGCGGTGACCAGGCCGCGAAGCCGGGCAAGTACCACGTTGAGTGGACGGTCGATGAGGACATCGCCTGGGGTCGGAACGCGAAACCGGCTGTCGGCGTCGGACCGGGAGTCCGACCTGGCGGGCACTGCGTTGTCCTGCGCGGACGGCTGGACCTCACTGTGGACGGCGCCGCCGTGCTGGACTTCGATGGCTCGCAGATTCTGCTGGACCTTGCTGATCCGCTGCCCGAGGGTGTTGCCGGCACGTGGGTCGAGCTCTTCATAGAGCGCGAGAAGATCGCTCTCTACCCGTACGAACTCTGACCAGAGATCAGTCGTTGGCCGCCGCCCACTCCGCCAAGCGGGTCTCATCAATGCGGTCGGACAGATAGATCATGGTGGCCTCGGGGTCCATGCCGAAGGCGGCGGCGACAAGCTTGGGGTCCATGGTGTTGACCAGGTCGAGCAGTCGAGTGCAGCGGATCATGCGGGGTGGGAAGCCGCAGGCGTCGAGGACGTGACTGACATAGGCGGTGGACGCCGGCCCCCGGCCGGACTTCGTCTGGCGGGTGACCATCACATGCGGGTTGTCCGTCTTCTGTTCTTCGCGGTGGGCCAGGCAGCGTTCCACTGCCGCCCAAGACGGCGGATCCAAAGGAACCGGATGCGGACGGTCGCCGAGCCGAGCGGTCCGGGCACGAAAGTCGAGGTCAACGGCGTGGAGCATTTTGACCTCGCGGCTTGAGGCGCCGTGCAACAGGGCGAGCATGCCCAGTAGGGCCTCGTGCGGGTGGACGGCTGGATCCGTTGTCCAGCGGCGGAACAGCAGACGTTGCTGGTCAAGCGTCAGAGTCGTGCCGGTGAAGCCGCTCGGTCCTGTGGCGGTCAGACCGCGGGCGGGATCGACGAGGACGATCTTCCGGGATCGCGCGAAGCGGAAGAACTGTCCGAGCACCACCAGCCGACGCTTTCGGGCCTTGGGTGAGCCGGCTAGGAAGGCTTCGAGATCGTGCACGTCGGTCAGTGCCCAGTCCTCCTTGCCGCGCTCGCTGGCGAGGAACAGGGCGAGGTCACGCACGATGGCCAGTGCGGCTTCGATGGTGCCGTCGGTGCGGGGCAGCGTTCCGGCACGCCGGGATCGCTCACGCGAGCGGATCATGAAGTCGGAGAAGGCCTCCACCGAAGGTCGCAGGGGGCCGGGGACCGCGAGGACCCGGCGTTGTCGGCGGCCGGCCGCGAGCCGCTCGGCCTGGTCGGTGGCCATGGCCAGACCGCGACTGGTGAAGAAGGTTTCCAGGGCACGGGCGAGGGCGCCCATCGAACGACCCGGGCGGCGGGAGCGTTCGAGTACGGACTGGGGGAGGTTGGGCTGGCCGTCCCGAAGAAGCCGCCCGAGGGAAGTGATCATCGTGCAGGCCCGGCCGACGGAGTACTTTGCGGCGAGATCTGTCGTGAAGTCCTGCAGCCAGTCGGGGGGATTATCGAGTTCGGCAATGAGGTGTTCGGCCCGGACTAAGGGGCGATCGGGGTGACGCTGCCAGCAGGCCGAGCACAGTCCAAGCCCTGCGTGCTTCCGTACTCTGCCGCATTGCTCACAGGCCCGGGGCGGCTGTTTGGCCTGCCGGGGACGCGAGCAGTGCCCGCACCAGCCGGTATCCTCGCGCAGATATCCGGGCCGGCTGCAACGAGGGCATGGATCCTTGGCGGCGTCGCGTTCGGACTTCCACAGGCAAGTGCGGCAGAGAGCGGAGGATTTGCTCCGCAACGGGTGCCCGCATGCGGTGCATACGCGAGAGCAGGTGATGCACCGGCCCGTGTCCGCCTGGAGGACGCGCTGCTGTCCGCACCGGGGACAAGCGGCACGGGCCGCGGCCTCCTTCTGCCGGGCGGTGCAGCGGCAGCAGTAGCGCCGGTCGATGAAGCCGACCGGTGCTCCGCAGCCGGTGCAGTCGCTCTGTTTAACGCCCACGATGCCGCCCTCTCCGGGTCAAAGAGGAGGCATCGAACGGCCCCGCGCGGAGACTGCCTTCGGCAGGTCGGCGACTGGCCGAATCGGGGCCGCGGGACGTTCGACGGGGGTGGTGTCGACCTCGAAGAGGTCGTTGGGGGTGCAGTCCAGAGCGGTGCACAACGCGATCAGAGTGGACATCTTCACCTGGGAGGGCTCTTTGCTGAACAGTGCAGACACCGAGGCGGAGGACATTTGCAGCCCGGCACGTTCGGCCAGCAGCCGCTGCAGCTGGGTGCCGGTCCAGACCTCGCGCTGGGCGGCGGCCATCCGCAGGCGCCATCGGATCTTCATGCGGAGCTGTCCCCCTCGGCGGTCAGCTCGCCGAGCGTGGTGGTCACCGCGCGGCGATAGGCATCCTCGATGAACGTCGCGGAGGGACGGACGTATCTCATGGTCGAGCTGACCGTCCAGTGACCAAGGAGCTGCTGGATTGCCACCAAGTCCACACCACGCTCGTAGTTATGGGTCGCGCAGGCCCTCCGCAGGGCATGCGGACTGAACCGGTCGGTTGCCGGGCGGCCTTCGAGTTCCATCAGATAGCGCAAACGGTTGCGGATCGTCCCGCGGTGCAGACTGCCTCCGGACTCGTCCGCAAACAGCACCGGTGAGTCGGGGAACTTCCCGCGGACGTCGTCGAGTAACCAGTGCAGGACGAGGTCGAGTCCGTCCAGCATCGGCACCCAGCGCGGCCGGGGCCCGGAGGTGCGGGCGCCTTTGCCGAACCGGACATGGAGTTTCCCGAACGGGCCCCGCGTGAAGTGGAGGTCCGGGCGGTCCAGAAGCGACGCCTCTTCCGAGCGCAGGCCGGCGTGATAGAGCGTTCGGAACATCGCGTAGTCCCGGGCGGCGGGCGCGTACTTTCGTGCCGTGGCGATCCGGGCCTTGAGGAACTCGAAGAACTCCGCGACCCGCTCGGGGGTCGGTGGCGGCAACTGGGCCGGGGAGTCGTCGCCGACATGCCGGGACGCGTTGAACTCATCGACCGGGCAGACCAGACGCACGCCGAACCCGGCTTCGATCTCGACGGCCTTGCGGACCTGCAGGAACCGGTGGAAGCCCTTGAAGATCTGCACATACTCGCGCCGGGTCGAGGCAGCCCGCCCGGCAAGAGCCAGGTCACCGACAACACGGTCGATGTCTTCGGGAGTGACGTCCCAGGCGGGCCGGCCCAGCGCGGTGAGCGTCCGCTCCAGCAGGCCGGTGTCGTTCTCAACCGTCACCGGACTGAACCCACGGGCCCGCCATGAGGCGACAAAGGCCTCAACGCAGTCGGCCTGAAACTCCCACGGATCGGCGGTCACCGGCTCCAGCAGGACGGCACCACCCTGGACCACCCTCAATTGGGATGCCACCGGCACACCTTCCTCGCACCTAACCGATCAAGGCAGCACCTGGAGAATCCGGGCACCACCACGAAGACCAACGAGGACAGCAGAAGATGGATACGGGCCGGTGGCAGCGGCGATCCACGAAAAGGAACATGTGCCAGCCCCAGATGGCTGGACCAAGACCTTCACCGACCCCCGGCTCTGCGCGGCCATCGTCGACCGCCTCACCTTCAACGGCACCATCATCGAGACCGGCACCGAGTCCTACCGCCTCGCGCAGACCAAAGCCAGGCAGCAGGCGAGAAAATAGTCAGGCGGCCGTGCGGCTGCGTCGGTAGTCTCCGCGGGTGTCGTTGACTCAGTACGTCTACTTTGCGATCTCCAGCGTGGGCACCACCGCCGACGAGATTACCCAGCTGCTTGGCGTGGAACCGGACGAGGTCACGGTGCGGGGGAGCCTGACGACCTCACCTCACACCATCCCGTTCTGTCACTGCTGGAAGGTTGTCTGCCGCGAGCCCGGCCTGCCAGTCGATGAGCAGATCGACCAGGTCATCGGCAGGCTCCGGCCCCGCATGGAGGCGCTCACCAATCTGACAACCCGTCTCGCAACCGAGGAGGGCCCCGGGGGCACGATTCTGCAGGTCCACCGCTACTTCAACCGGCATGACGAGCAGCCCTCCGACTCGCCGGACGACACGAACCTCTACGGCTGGCACCTGGACCGCGCGGTGGTGAACTTCCTCGCCGCAACCGGCGCAGATCACGATGTCGGCGAATACGACATGACGCCCAGCGACGACTGACTCCGCCCCCTTCAAAGCGGGGCCACTACAGACCGGAAGCGGGGCCACTCCGGGCCGGAACATAAGGGCCCGTCGCAGCAAGCCGGGGCCAGTTCAGACCGGAAAAGTGGAGCCATACCAAACCGTTAACGCCACAGGTCACGCTCGCTGAACGCCTTGTGGTCGCCCTGCCACTGGGCGGTCAGCCGGGTGACGGTGGCCGGGGACAGGCCGGCCGAGGAGCCGAGGAACTGCTCGAGCGCGGGCACGAAGTCCCCACTGGACAGGCCGTGGAGGTAGAGGAGCGGCAGCACCTCGCTGATCTTCGGGGACTTGCGGCACCACGGCGGCAGGATCGCCGAGGAGAACCGCTTGCGCTCGCCGGTTGCCTCGTTGATGCGCTTGTCGTTGATGCGTGGGGCCTTCACCTCGATCATCCCGGCCGCGGTGGTGACCTTCCTGGGCTGGTGATAGCCGTTGCGGACCACCAGGCGGCGCCCACTCTCGTCTCGCTGGTCGGCCAACTCGGCGATGCAGGAGTTGACTTCAGCCTCCAGAACGGCGGCCAGCATCCGCCTCGCGCCCTCGCGGACGATGTCGTCGATCAGAGAGCCGGTCTCGGTCGTTCCATCGGCATTCACTACGCTCAGCACGGGCGTGCCTTCCCAACCGACGGTGCAACGTCGGCCTACTCGATGACCAGAAGTCGATCACTCGAGAAGATCGCTTCACCCAGAGCACAACAGAAGCTGTCGACGTCGATGGCCTGACGGCCGTCCATCCTGAACACTGGCCCGGTGCCCGGTCGCCGTCGTCGTTCCGGTGTCGGTATCCCTGGGACAACATAGCCACGGACAGCCATGCAAGGCGGCCCGCAGGGGGTGGTGCGGACGGCGGGCAGAGCCGTCGTCAGGACACCGCTGCGGCAACGGCCGCGGCGGTGGTGGCGGCCAGCACCGCCGCCTGAGCGGCGCGGATCGCGTCGCGGAGGGCGTCGCCCGCCCACTGGCCCTCGGCGATCGCGGCCATCCTCGCCTCGACCTGCCCACGCGACAGGCCGGGAAAGGCCAGCCGGTACAGGCGCGCGCCGTGGAGCAGGGCGATCAGCCCGCTGGTGCGCTCGTCCGGCTCGGCGCCCTCCAGCACGGCGGCGGCGAGCCGCGCACGCAGCTCACGCTCGACAGCGCCGTCCGCCTCCGGGTAACGGCGAACCGGGAACAGGCCGAGCACCCGGCGCCGCTCCTCGCTGACGATGCCCCGCTCGCGCAGACTCGCCAGGGTCGCCTCGACGGTCTTGCCCTGGTCCGCGCGCAACCAGGCCGCCACCGTCGCAGACCTCGTCGTCCGGACCCACGCCCCGAGCCGCTCCAAACAGCCGTCGAGCAGCGCGACACCGGTCGGCGACGGATCGGTCACCTCCAGCCGGCCGCCGTCCACCCCGAGCCGCCCGGCGAGCGCCAGTTCCAGCAGGAGCCCGCTGGTGACGGTCCATCCGGCCGCCCACCGGTCCTTCGCCTGGCCGCTCTCGTCGTCCAGCGACAACAGCATGATCTCCTCGCCCAGCGTGACAGGCATGCCCCACCCCTTAGTGATCAAGAAACGCATGTACCCGGACGGGACGATTCCACCGCCGGAAAGGTTCCCGGGACGGGCGGGGCCAGGGAAGCGTGCCCACCGCCCGCGCGGCGGCGGGGGAGGATGCGGGCGGCGCCGACGAGGAGGCGGTTGGCCGTGCCGGGCACGACCGTGGGGCGGCTGCGGCGGCGCAGGGCCCGCAGGGCGGCGTCGACGACCTGTTCGGGGGTCTGCACCAGGGCGGCCGGCGCGTCGTCGTGCGGCTGGGACCCGGTGGCGGTCATTCCCGGGCAGACCGCCAGGACGTGAACGCCGGACGCCCGGTGCTCGGACCAGAGGGCCTCCGAGAAGGCGGTGACGAACGCCTTGGTGGCGCTGTAGACGCCGAGGTCCGGCAGCGGCATGTAGGCGAGTGTCGAGGAGACGTTCAGCAGGGCGTCGCCGGGGCGGGCCTGGGCGAGGAAGGCGTGGGAGAGGGTGACGAGGGCCTCGCAGTTGAGGCGCAGCATCTCCTGGGCGCGGGCGAGCGGGGTCGTGGCGAAGGGGCCGGTCGTCGCCGTTCCCGCGTTGTTGACCAGGAGGTGGACGCGCCGGCCAGCGAGCAGCCGGGCGGCCTTCCGGAGGCCGTCGGCGTCGCCGAGGTCGGCGGCCAGGTGGTCGTGGCCGGGGCCGAGCTCGGTCATGAGGGCCTGCAGCCGCTCCTCGTTGCGGGCGACGGCGATCACCTGGTAGCCGTCGGCCGCCAGGCGGCGGGCGAACGCGCGGCCGATGCCGGCGCTCGCTCCGGTGACCAGGGCGGTGGGGCGGTGGGCAGTGTCGGACGGTCGAGGTGCCACGGCGGTCGGCCGGGTGGTCATGGTGGCTCCGTCTCAGTTCGCCGCGGGCCGGGTGGCCGGCTGGAAGCGGAAGGAGACGGCCTCCATCAGGGGCTTGCGCCGGGTCTTCTGGACGGCGGCGATCCGCCACTGGCCGTCGGCCTCGCGCACCACCGTGTACGTGGCGAGCTTGCCGTACCTGCCGTTCTGCTCCGAAGCGCCGCCCTTGCGGACGTCGCCCCGGGTGACGGCCACGGCCGCGTCGGCGCCGTAGAAGCGGAGGTCGGTGATGTCCAGGATCAGCCGGGTGCCCTTGAGGAAGCTGTCGAACAGGGCCTGGTGGGCGCGGCCGATCTCCTCGCCGCCGTGGTACACGGTGCCGACGTAGGTGACGTCGGTGGCGTCCCGGGTGAAGCAGGCTCCGTACACGGTGCCGTCGCCGTCGGCCCAGGCTGCGGCGCTGCGCTGAAGCAGGGTGCGGATCGCGGCGGCGTCGGTCGCGCGGGTGGTGGTGGTGGTGGTAGTGGTGGCGTGCTGGTTGGCGGTCATGGTGTCTTCCTCCGGGTTCGTGTGCGGGGTGGTGGCGTGCGGGTGCGTGGCGTCGGTGCGCGGGTGCGGGCTGAGCGGGCCGGTCACTTCTCGGCCTCGGGCATGGTCGCCGAGTCCCAGAGGAAGGAGAGGCGCTCCATCACGTTCTGGCGCTGGGTGTTGTGGAAGGCGGCGATGCGCCAGCTGTGGTCGCTCTGGCGGACCAGCGTGTAGGACTGGGTCTTGGTCAGCTCGGACGGCTTCTTGGGCGTGCCGCCCTTGTAGGTGTCGCCGCGGCTGGTGATAACCGCGGTGTCCGGCCCGTAGAAGCGGATGCCGAGGAAGGAGTCGGCGAGCCTGGTGTCCTTGACGAATCCGTTGAACAGGGCGCGGTGGGCGTCGGCGATGTCGCGTCGGCCCTGATAGTGGGTGCCGACGTAGGTGGTGTAGGTGGCGTCGGCCGTGAACTGCTCGCCGTACGCGGTGGCGTCGCCCCGCCTCCAGGCCTCGGTGAGGGCCTGGATGGTGTTGCAGACGGCGCGGTGGTCGTCGGCGGTGGGCGTGCCGGCCGGGGTGGCGGTGACGGCGGGGGTGACGGCGGTGCAGTCGGTCTGGCCGAGGTTGCGCACGTCGGAGGTGGCGTCCAGCCAGAAGTACCCGCCGGTCGCGGTGACGGCGAGCGTGAGGGCGGTGACGCCGAGGGCACGCTTGACGGTGCGGCGGCGGTTGGTGGTGCGGCCATTCCCGGTGCCCGTCGGGGCGCTCCTGGGGTCGGTCGGCTCGCCTGTCGGCCCGGTCGCCCCGGTGGTCGCCCCGGTGGTGGTGACGGTGCTCATGGTCTCCCTTCCCATGGTAACTTCTTCAAAGAAGTTACTTCGTCGAAGATTTCTCTTCACAAAGGAAGAGATTAGGGAGTGGAGGAGCCACGTGTCAACGCCCGCCATGCGATCCGATGCGAGCGAGGTCTACCGCCGGTACCTGAGCGCCGTGATGCTGCACGGCCATGCCAGCGCCAAGGCCTGCGAGCTCGGCGCCACCGACCTCTATGCGCTGAACATCCTTCAACTGGCCGGCCCGATGACCCCGGGCGAGCTCGGCACCCGCACCGGCCTCACCACCGGGCCGACCACCCGGCTCATCGACCGCCTGGAGCAGGCCGGCTACGTGCGCCGGGCCCCGGACCCCGGCGACCGCCGCAAGGTGATCGTCGAGCCGATCGGCAAGCCCGCCGACCTCGACCAGGTCATGGCCCCGGCACGGCAGCGGATCGGCGAGCTCCTGAGGGACTACTCGCCCGAGCAGCTCGAAGTCCTCTTCGACTACTTCGCCCGGGCCACCGACGCCTACCAGCAGGCCGCCGAACAACTGCGCGCCCAGAGCACCGACTGAAGCACCGACACAACGGCGCTGCGGGACCCTCGCAACCATGCGGGGGCCCGCAGCGCCGCTGTCGCCTTCGGGGGCGTCGGCCGTCAGCCGCAGGGATCAGGCCTCCGGGCCTCGCCCCGCCGGGCGAGGCGGCGATCGCGTCGGTCTCGAAGAGCACCCCGAGCAGCGCCGGAGACTGACTGTCGGACATGTGACCTGGCGGGACGAGGCCGCCCGGCCCCGCCATCGGCCGCGCCCTCGGCCACCACCGCCATCCCGGGGCACCGACTTGTGGGGACAGGGCTCAACCGCAGTCGCCTCCGACTCCACGCACGTCCGCGCGTACGACCAGAACCTGTTCACCGAGTGGCACTCGCGCTACGGCGGCCGCGGGGTGCTCATCTACTGGCACGTGAAGAAGAAGTCCCTGGCCATCCACTCTCAGCTGATCAACTGCGCCGCCTCCAAGGTCGCCGCGATGATCGAGGGCGCCATGCGGCACGGCACCACCATGGACGTCGAGGCCAACCACACGGACTCGCACGGCCATTTACTTCCATGGACACCTTGCCCCTCGTCGAGGGTCGGGGGCGGCCGGCCGGGCCGTCGAGTGCGACGGCGATGGAGGCTTCCATGCGGGTCCACGAGAGCGGCGGCCTTCTCGAAACGGCGGGTGTGGCGGGTGCTCTTGATCTCGATCAGCCTGCCGTCGGCGAGGGCCTCGGCGCCGCCGCCGAAGAACCCGAAGTCCTCGACCTCCCGGATCTCGGCGCACTCGGCCGTACTCCAGCAGCCACGAGCGAGGGCCTGCGTGTCGCCCCCGCTGGGGTCGACCATGAGACTGATAATCGATTATCTATCTGATCGTCTATCATTTAGCCATGACCCAGACGACCCACACCTCGCCCTCGGCGGGGAAGCAGATGCTCTCCGAGCAGGTCTACACACACTTGCGGGATGCGATCATGCGCGGGGACCACGCCCCCGGTGACGCCCTCAAACCCCAGGACCTCGCCAAGGAGCAGGGCGTGAGCCTAGCCGTCGTGCGTGAGGCGCTCGTGCGGGTGGTCGGCGAGGGCCTCGCCGACCGGCTGCCCAACCGCGGCTTTGCCGTCCCGGCCTTCTCCGACCGTCGCTGGCAGGAGATCGCGGAGGCCCGCCGCACCATCGAACCGGTCATGCTGCGCATGTCCATCGAACGCGGCGATGTGGACTGGGAAGCCCGCGTACGGGCCGCCCACCACCGTCTGACCCGCACCCCGGCGTACGTACCGGAGGAGGGCAAGCACTACAGCAGCGCATGGGCCGAAGCCCACCGTCTCTTCCACCGCACCCTGCTGGAGGGTTGCGGCAACCTCGTCCTGCTCGAGACCTTCGACCGGATGTGGACCGCGAGCGAGCTGGCCCGCCGCTGGTCGGCGCACCGCAACCCCGACCGGGACGGCCTCGTGGAACATCGCCGGCTGGAGGAGGCGGCCCTCGCCCGTGACGCCGACACCGCAGCCAGGGTCCTGACCCAGCACCTCACCCAGACCGCAGCCGGACTGACCGACTGCCCCCACCACGAACCCACGAACGAAGCCTGATGCGCCTCGTCCACCTGGCCGCACGACCACACCTGATCACTGACATCGGAGCCACGGCATGACTTCCCTCGAGGCGAGCACACGCCGCCGCTGCCACAACGCCGTCAGCCCCCTGCACGCATCGGTGTACTTCGCACCGGAGCCGGAGGACGAACTCGCGGCGCTCGGGCTGGAACGCGGAGCCATGGTCTACCTCGCGAGCCGCGCGGCACCGCTCGGGGCCGTCGACGCGGGCACCGTCACAGCGACGTTCTACAACTTCAACCACGAGCACGTGCAGCGGTACATCCCCGCCGCGTGGACCGTGACCACACCGCAGGAGGTGCTCACGGCACGGCTGCGCGGCGCGGACCGAACGCTGCAGCGGCTGCTCGGGAAGGAGTCCCTCACGTCGACGGACATGACCGAGGCGGCCGAACTGGCGCTGCACGCCACCGAAGCCTGCCGCCGAGAGGCACGGCCGCTGTACGCCGCCAACGCCGACCTCCCCGTACCCGAAGAACCGCACCTGGCCCTGTGGCACGCCGCGACGCTGCTGCGCGAGCACCGGGGTGACGGTCACCTCGCCGCCCTGGCGATCGCCGGCCTGTCCGGCATCGAGGCGCTGGTACTGCACAACGCCACCGGCACGGCACCGACATCGGCACTGTTCATGCGGACCCGCGGGTGGTCCGCCCAGCAGTGGGACACCACCCGGGACCAGTTGCGCGAACGCGGCCTGCTAGACGAGGCAGGCAACCTCACGCAGGCGGGCGCGACCCTGCGCGGAGAGACCGAGGTACTCACCGACCGCCTCGACGCCGCCCCGTACGACCACCTGGGCCCGGCCGCCACCGCACGCCTCACCGAACTGGCAGACGGATTCTCCAGAACCCTCAGAGCAGCAGGCGCCTTCCCCTCGGTGCACTTCGGCAAAGGCTGAGGACAGGGGCCGGGAGACCGGCGCCCTCGCCATAGCTACGGTCAGGCGGCAGCCGGCCCCTCGACGGTCGGCAGCTCGACCGCCGCGCCGGGCTCCCGCCCCATCGCGAGCGGCCGGCACCACCAGACGCGAGAGAAGAAGCCTGCCGCAGGCGCAGCGAACCCTCAACGCCGCGGCGCCGGCTCTCGATCCGTGCTTGCAGCAGGGCGTTGAGGCCGGAGGAGTCGCAGAAGGGGACGCCCGCGAGGTCGATCACCAGTATCGGGGGCGGCGGGCTGGCCGCCAGGGCGCGGTGCAGCGCGGCGTCCAGGACGGGGCGGCGTCCAGGAGGGTGTCCCCCTGCTCTGAACTGCGGCATCAAGGTTTCCTGGGGCCAACTTGATGCAAACACAGGAGCAACCTCAGAAGTAACTCGTTCCGGGGGTCCAGCCGAGGGCGAGGTCGCCGATCCGGGCCTTGTACGTCTCGATGTCGTTGTAGGGCTCGATGGGCTGGCCGTGCCACTCGGGGTCGTCCGGGTCGTCGTCCAGGCCGAGGTCCATCGTCGTGGCCACCCAGCGTGGCATGTCGACGAGCAGCATCTGGTAGCGCACGACGTCGTCGGGGCGCAGCCAGCCGGTGGTGAGGGCGATGGTGTGGACGCGGTTGAATAGGTCGGGGCCCATGCCAGTGGTGGCTTCCACGCCGGCGGGTACCGGGGCTTGGACGAGGTGGTTGCGGCCGTCGGTGGTGGTGGCGGCCTGGGCGAGGACGTAGAGGTAGACGCGGACCGGGTCCGGGAGGGTGCTGGTGCGCAGGGAGGCGGTGAACTCGGTGCGCAGCCGGTCGACGGTGGCGGCCTCGGCAGCGCGGGCGGCGGCGTGGCTGGTCGTGGTGGTCACGCCGTGCAGCGTGGTCTTCGGGTGGGGCCGGTGCAACCGGCCTGTCCCCTCTTCGGGTGACAGGCCGGCTTCGGGTGACACGGCGCTCCTGCCGGGTCAGGTGGGCTGCTGCTGGTCGAGTGCCGTGGTCAGGAGGGAGACCGCGTGGGCGGCGTCCTCGGCGGTGCCAGGGCTGGCCGTCGTCGGGGGCGATGACCGTCCGGCCGTCGATGAACGCCGCCCATCCGGTGCCGGCCGTCTCCACCCAGCCGGCCAGGCGCCGGTCGGGCCTGCGTACCGCGAACACGGTGCGGTCGTCCCAGCCCTCGATCAGGAACGCGCCGTTGTGTGCGCTCCAGGTGGCGTGGCGGGTCGGGGCGCCCAGACCGCGCAGGAACGGTGCGGTGGAGGTGGTCTCGCCGGCGAGTGCCAGGCGCTGCTGCTCTGGGGCGCCGGCCTGGCCCGGCTGCTGGGGGATGAAGTTCTGCTGCACGGCCGCCGCACCCCTTGTTTCGACGCGCGTCGTTTCCGCCGCAAGGTCGTCAAGGCTGGCTTCAGGCGCGTGGGGGGCGGCATCCGGGGCGGGCGGGACGACGGCGCCAGGCGGTGCCAGACGGGCCGGGACAACCCTCCCGGGAGTTGGGACAACGGCGGCCACGGCGGAGCTTGATTCGACGCGCGTCGTTTCTGCCGGGGTGTTATCAAGGCTGGCTACGGGCGAGTCGGGGGCATGCTGCTCGACTTCGCGGCGGGCGACCACCATCTCGTAGCGCAGCACGTGGGCCTTGCGCAGCACGCGCTGGGTGGCGGCGGTGAGGCTGGTCTCCAGTCGGTCCAGGGCCCGGTTGCAGCGCAGGTCGTCGCCTTCGCCGCGGCGGGCCTCCTCCAGGCTCTGGAGGTAGCGGGCGGTGCTGCGCTGCATGGCGGGGGCGAGTTCCAGCAGTTCCTGGTGGCCGGCCTCGCCGCCGGTGGCCCAGCTCGACCTCGAACGCCACCAGGGCCGCACTCCGGGCGGAGCGATGGTCCGCGTCCTGCAACGCGTCCTCGCCCTGACCACCGCGATCTGGCACAACCTCCACACCGGCCAACCCGTCATGCGCTCGCTGACCGCCTACGACCACTAACCCTTCGCGTCAGTCATCTAGTCGGGACACTTCAGCGGGTAAACAGCAAGCCGGTACCCGCCCGTCCCGGCTTGCTCATGGAGCCGCCGGCGGACGAGTAGCCGAGCCGGGCGGGCCGTCGGGGAGAGGGCAGCGCAGAGCCCCCGGACACGCTTGGCGGCGGCACCGGGGGCTCTGTGCTGTGAACTGGTCAGTGCTGCCAGACCCGGACGTAGTCGACCTGCATGTCGGCCGGGGCCAGGACCGGACCGCCGTAGGACCCCACGGCGTTGTTGAGGATCAGGAACTGCGGCGAGGAGGTGATGCCGGTGGTGGTCTGACCGACCTTCACGCCGTCGTAGTAGTAGGTGACGGAGCCCGGCTGCCAGTCGGCACCGTAGGTGTGCCAGCCGGAGTAGTTGCCCGCGGCGCACCCACCGGGGCCGCCGGAGGGCGAGTGGAAGTGGAAGCAGGCCTGACCGCTCAGCCCCTCCATCACGTCCAGCTCGCCGTCGCCCGGCCAGCTCTGGCCGTCGGCCCAGAAGGCCGGCCAGTTGGCGATCTGCGAACCGGCGGGCGGCAGGTAGATCCGCGCCTCGGTCATGCCGTAGGCGAACTCGAAGCCGCCGGAGGTCCGTCCGTCGTGCGGGTTCGTGGAGACCAGGCCGGAGGTGTACTCCTTGGTGGCCGTGATCCCCTTCGAGGTGCAGGTGTTGGGCTGCTTGACGGCGGTCAGGTGCAGGCTGTCGCCGCTGACGGTGGCGTTCTTCGAGGAGTAACACTGGAGTTCGCCGGGCTGGACCGATCCGGAGATGCCGTTCCACCCGGACGGGACCCGTCCGCCGTCGCCGTACCACCCGGGGAGCCACTTGGAGCTGTCGAGCGAGCCGCTGCCGAACTCGTCCGAGAACACCCGGCGCCAGGTGCCGGAGACGCCCAGCGGGCCGGCCGAGGCGGTGGGCGTCGCGGTGGGCGAGGCCGTGGGCGTCGGCGAGGAGGTGGGGCTCGGGGACCCGGTGGGCGAGGGGGTGGTGGTCGGCGTCGACGAGGCGGTAGCCGTCGCGGTCGGCGTCGGCGAAGCCGTGGCGCTCGGTGAGCTGGTGGCCGTGGCTGTCGGGGAGGGGCTGGGGGTCGCGGCGGCGCCCGCGGTGAAGGCGTTGACCGGCTTCAGGTTGTGCCAGCGGTTGGCGAGCTTGTACGCGACGAAGTAGGTGTAGTTGCCCGCCGGGAAGGTCCGGCTCTCCGGGGTGAAGGTGCTCTGCTGCGCGGTGAGCGTGGTCGCGGTCGCACCGTGGAAGTCGTAGTTGGCGCCGCCGGCGGAGCGGACCGCGATGGTGAGGGCCTGCACCGAGGTCTGCTTGGTGGCGTGCAGCTTGGCGGTGGCGGTGACGGGGGCGTCGGTGCCGGCGGCGGTCGGCGTGATGGTGAGCGAGTCGACGACGACCGGCTCGGTCTGCCTGGCCGGTGCGGCCCATGCGGCCGTCCCCGTTCCGACGGCGGCCAGGGCGAGGCCGATCGCGGCGAACCGGTAGCGGTTGCCGAACGTGCTGCGGCGGTGCTTCGAATGCTTGGGCATACGTGAGAGGGCCTTTCGTTCCCCCCTCGGCTGGACCGGCAGCAGCCTGAACGAGGGGATGGTCCGTATGCAAGCCCGATGCCGCGGCCGAAACCGTGGCCCCGGTCACACTCCGGCTGAAAACTCCTGGCAGGAGCAGGCTTCGAGGTGCCTTGGCAGGCCGCGTGTGATATGGCGCACAGGTGCCGGCGGCGGGGGTGTGAGAAGGTCGCGGCACCGCACTTCGCCGTCTCCGAGGACGACGGCACCACACCACCCCGCCTCCGCAGGACAAGGCGGAGGCGGGGTGGTGCCGGTGGTCGGGCGGCCACGGCCCCGCCCCCGGTGTGACGGGGGGCCGACGGGTGGGCGCGCTGCGTCGCGGCGCCGACCGTGGAACGCGCCTGTGCGCTGCGGCCTAAGTGGTCGGCTCAGGAAATCCTTCGGGGGTTGATCATGCGGCCAGGGCGACGGAGGATTCTTGTTGGTCGGCGAGTGTGTGCCGATCGAGTCTGGCCAGCAGATCGTCCAGGTCGGTTGTGGTGAACTTCCACTGGAACGGCTGTGCCGTGGCGTTGTAGCGGTCTTCGAACGCTCGGAGCCGATTCCTGACCTGATCAAGGTCAGTGAAGTCGTTCGGTGTGACGACCTTGCGTTGTACGACGGAGAAGAAGATCTCTATCTGGTTCGTCCAGGAGGCGTGGACGGGGGTGTGGACCATGACGGCGTTGGGAAATCGGGCGGCGAGCCGGTCGGTAGCCTTCTTGCCGCGGTGCGAGGAACCGTTGTCGACGACCCAGAAGACGCGTCTCGCGCTGGCGTAGGGCTCTTGGGTCATGACCTGCTCGACCAGGGTCATGAAGGGCACGATGCCGGTCTTGGGCTCGCAGCGGCCGATGACCTTCGCTTGGTGGACGTCGTAGGCGGCCAGGTAGGCCAGGGCTCCGCCGCGGCCGTACTCGTGGTTGACGCGCATCGCCCGGGCCCGGCCCGGGGGCAGGGTGGGATGGCAACGGCAGCGGGCCTGGACAGAGGTCTTCTCATCGCTGGAGACGACGTACTCGTCCTCACCCAGCGCGACGCCCTCGAAGGTGCGGGCGTACAGGTCTAGGACGCGTTGTGCCTTGGCGCGGAAGTCCGGGTCGCGGATGAAGATCCAGGACCGGTACTGCCAGGGCTTGAGCGCGTCCTCGCGCAGCCAGCGGCGCACCGTGGAAGCGGAGATGCTGTCGGTGATCCCGCGCGCGGTCAGCTCGGCGGCTAGTTCCGGACACGACCAGCGCGACAGCGGTACGCCGGTCTCGGCGGGAAGATGGCAGGCCAGCGCCTTGGCCTCGGCGACCTGCACGGGAGTGAACAGGGCGGGACGTCCGGAGCGTTTACGGTCGGCCAGGGCCCGCAGCCCGCCGCGGGCGAAGCGGCCGCGCCAGACGCGGACCGTGTCCAAGTGCAGGCCCGTCTCGTGGGCGATGCGCGCGTTGGAGCGTCCCTGTGCCGCATGCAGGACGACCTGCGCGCGTATCCGCAGCCGGTGCTCAATCTTGTGGCCGTAAGCCATCCTCTTCAACCGCTCACGTTCGGCGGCGGTCGGGACTATCGGGCAGGCCGGGGCAACGCGCATGGCAGACGGGCCGATCGGGAGAAGCGGATCACGACGGGCCGCAGCCCGCCGAAACCCGTGCCAGGATCCAACAGAACTCAGCGTTCCGCGACCGCCGACTCGAGCAGGGACAGGGTCTGGTTGTCCGCGTCCACGTCTGCGCGGATGCCGAGGGGCAGCGGCAGGTTCGGCGAGGTGTGGCCGAAGTCGACCTGGGCGAGGACGGGGATGTCACGCTGCGCCAGGACGTCGAGCACAACGTCGCGCAGACCGGCCTGGTCTCCGCCGCCCTCGTAGGGCGTGACCTCACTCGGGATGCCGACCACCATGCCCGCGATCCGGTCCAGCACACCGGACAGCCGCAAGGTATGCAGGTCGCACCAGATCCGCGTGACCGGCCGCTGTACCTCTTCCCAGAACAAGACGGCGCCGTCGAACCGTTCGGCGGCCAGTGCGAATGGTGTCGCCTGCAACTGGACCAGGCGGTTCAGCAAGCCGCCGACCAGGGGTCCCTGCGCGCGGCCCGGCTGCCAGGTTTCCCAAGTCCCCCTTGCCGGCAGCACGCCCGGTGCCTCGGCCTTGGTAAGCACACGGGCGTAGAGGTCGACGAGTTCGGACCGACGGGCCTCGTCGCCCAACGTGTACCAATCGCTACCGAAACCGTGGGTGACGATGTCGGCGTGGAAGCCGACGAGGCCAGTCTTGGCGTACAACGCCATGTGCAGCAGCGAGATGTCGCTGTAGCCGAGGATCGGCTTCGGGTCGGCCCGGACCGCATCCAGATCGATCAAATCGAGATAACCAATGGTCGCCTGGCCACCGGTGTGCGCGACGATGGCCCGCACCTCCGGATCCCGGAGCAGCGCATTGAGCTCGGCAGCCTGCTCCGCCGGAGCGCCCGCCGCCCACCAGCGGCTCCGCGCGGGGTCGACCATCGGGCTGACCCGCACGCGGAAACCCATCCGCTCCAATATCGCCACACCGCGAGCGAGCAGCGGCTCCTCACCGGGCTCGAGCCGGCCCGAGGGCGCGGTGACGACCACGAGATCGCCGGAACGCAGCGCACGGGGACGACGGATCGTAGGCATAGGGCCTCCTTGTTGATCGACAACGGCGGACAACCACGCAGGTACCGCTGGTATTCCGCCTCCTCGACGCGATCAAGCCAGGCCCCGGAATCCCGACAGGAGGCCAACGGTTGCCGACAACCTCCACGCTGACATGACGGTGACCCAGGGATGGCTGGTGCCGAGGAACGTTCACCGGCACCCCGAGGACGCCCTCGACGGTGCCTGCCAGCCCGACCTCGCCGCCCCAGACCTCTAACGAACCGACACAGAATCGGGCCTCGAAGTCAACCCCCGAAGGATTTCCTGAGCCGACCACTTAGGACTGGAAGTCGATCTGGGCGGTCGGGTGCGCGGCGGTGATCCGGTCGCGGACCGCCTGGGGAAGCTGGTTGTATCGCAGGTCGACCACCGTCAGGTCGGGGAGCGTGTCGAAATCCGCCGGCAGGTCTTTGAGCTCGTTGGAGGACATGTCGACGGTCCGCAGCCGGCGGAACGTCCCGATCCCGGCGAAGTGCTCGGGCTTGGGCTTGTGGCGCTTGGTGTTCCTGCGCCATTGGTCGATCCGGAGTTCCTCCAGCCCGGTCAGCTCCATGGCGAACAGCTCCCGCAGGAAGATGTGCCCCGGCTCGGGGGCGCTATAGCGGCTGGAGCGCCCGCTGAAGCCGAGGACCCGCAGAGCGGGCAGGCGGCCGAGGTCCGGCAGCGGGTCGCGCACCAGGCCGAGGCTGCCGCCGAGGTCGAGTTCTTCGAGCCGGGTCAGCCGAAGCAGGCTGTCGGGGACGGTGTCGAAGAAGTTGCCGCTCAGGTTGAGCCGGCGCAGGTTCGGGAAGGTGGTGACGGCCTCGGGGAAGGTCTGCAGGCTGCCGTGTGCTATGGACACGTCCTCGATGCCGGTCAGGCCGTGCGCGGAGTCGGGGAACACGACGTCGGTCACGTCGGCGACCAGCTTCCGCAGTGCGACCAGACCGCCGAAGGTGTCCGGCAGGACGAACCGCGTCACCTCGGGCAGGTTCCACTGAGCCGTCGTCGCGCCGGTGGTGACGGACAGGTAGGAGATGTCGAGTTCCTCCAGGGCGGTGAGCCGGCCGACAGCGGCCGGCAGGGTGAACTCGACCGCGTCCCCGTCCGAGTTCCGGTTGCCGGCGACGCACAGCACCCGGAGCGCGGCCAGGTCGCCGACCGATTCCGGCAGGGCGGTCAGTTCGCAGTTGCGCACCGACAGGTGCTCCAGCCGGATGAGCGTCCCGAGCGCCTCGGGCAACTCGCCGATCGGGTTGCCGTCCAGGATCAGAGTGCGCAGCCACGGCATCTGGAGCACCTCGGCGGGGAACGCCTGGAGTTTGCGACCGGTCAGGTCGAGGTGCTCCACCCGGTCGGCCAGAGCCCGGGACACGTCATCACCGGCCGTCTCGACCGCCGACCGGGCTCCGGCCCGCAGGACCGGCAGCCCGGCCCGCAGCCGGTCCAGGAACGCGTCGACGTCCAGGCAGCGGTCCTCCGCGTCGACGATCTCGGGCACGAACGCCTCGACGATGCTGTCCCCGACGGCGAAGTCGGCGTCATCGTCATCGCCGTAATTGTCCACCCAGCGCGCGCCAGGGGCGCAGACTTCCATGTGGTGGTCGAAGTCGATCACCCAAGGGGTATCGACGATCCCGGTCACCAGGGAGCCGTGGTTGTAATAACCGTGGACCAGGTGGGTGAAGGCGCCGTCGTGGATGTAGATCTCCGCTTCGCCGCCCTCCAGGGTCTCGGCCTCGGTGCGACCGCCGACGTAGAGCCCGGGCCGGTCGTCATAGAGCGCGATCGGGCCGTTGACCGTCAGGTCGCCAGTGACCACGATCAACTCGACGTCGCCCTCGGCGTCCCCGCCGCGCAGTTCGTTGATGGCAACCAGGAAACCCCCGTCGAGGGTGAGGTCGCCGTCAAAGAACAGCACCTCGTCGTAGCCGGGCGACGCTCCCGCACCCTCGAACACGGCGGACAACGCGCCGCCCAGACGGGCATCGGCATCGGCATAGGACAGGGATGCGGGGACGGCGGATTTCGGCATGGGGACGAGCATAGGTCCGCGCTATGACAGCCGTACGGGAAAGTCCAGCGCCGGTGTGAGGCTGCTGCCGGCGCACCGGGTTCCGCCGCGCCGCGCTCGCCCCGTCCAGCGAGCTCGCATGCAGGGGCGGCCGTCGAGATGGTCCCGAGCGGCCTGGACGAAGGCGCGGACGAGGAGGGTCTCGGAGGAAGCGCCCCGGACATCTCGACGTCATGGCGCCTCGTGGCGCACCCACCCGGATCGAAGCTGGCTGCTCGGTACCGTGCAGGCGTGCTGACCGCGTCGCTGTGGCTGCGGCGCGGCGCGACCTGAGCCGCGGGCCGAGAGCGGCCGAGTCCGTCACTTGACCAGATGGAAGCCCGGATGCCGGAGCCAGGCGGCCAAGAACCACGTCACAATCGAGCGGTCCCCCGTTCCGGAACGGGGGGTGCGTGGGGACAGGACGAGCAGAGTGACCGCTCCTGGCTGCTCCGGATGACAGTGCGTCATGATGCTGGCATGTCAGATGAACGGACCACCCCACGCGCCATCGCCGACAGCTACCTCGACCAGGTCGCAGCGCACGACCCGCTGGAATCCGCATGGCTGGGCCTGCACCCCGGCGACGACCGGCAGCCGGACCTCTCGCCGGAGGGCTTCGAGGCCCACGCCGAGATAGCACGCCGTTCCCTCGCCGCACTCGACGCCGCCCCGGTGACGACCGATCCCGCCGAGCTGGCCTGCGCCAGGCTGCTGCGGGAGCGACTCACCGCCGAACTCGCCGTCCACGACGCCGGTGACAACTACCGCCAGCTGCGGGCGATCGGCGCCCACGTCCACCAGGTCCGGGACATCTTCACCTTCATGCCCACCGCCACCGACGAGGACTGGGCGGCCGTGGCCGGGCGACTGCGCAATCTCCCCGGCGCGCTGGACGGTTACCGGGCCACCCTCACCAAGGGGATCTCCCGCGACCTGCTCGCCGCCCCGCGCCAGGTGGACGTGGTCATCGGCCAGCTCACCGCCTGGACCGGAGGAACGGCAGACCGGGCGGCCGGGCCGCAGGCGGGCGCTGGCGCCGGCTGGTTCGCCGGCTTCGTCGCGGGCGGTCCCGAGTCGCTCCGCGCCGAACTGGACGCCGCCGCCCTGCGAGCCACCGCCGCGGTCGCGGAGTTCCGGGACTGGATGCGGGACACCTACGCCCCCGCCGCCGCCGACACGCCGGACGCCGTCGGCCCCGAGCGCTACCTGCGTGCCGCCCGCTACAACACCGGCGCCGACCTCGACCTGGAGGAGGCGTACGACTGGGCCTGGAGCGAGTTCCACGGGACTCTCGCCGACATGCAGGCCGCGGCCGCCGGCGTCCTGCCCGGCTCGACTCCGCTGGAGGCCATGCGCCACCTGGAGCGGCACGGCCACGCGGTCAAGGGCGAGGAGGGCATCCGCAACTGGCTGCAGCAGCTCATGGACGGGGCGATCGATGCCCTCGACGGCCGCCACTTCGACATCACCGGACCGATACGCAAGGTCGAGTCCCTGATCGCGCCCGCGGGCAGCGTCGGAGGGCCCTACTACTCGGGCCCCAGCCTCGACTTCAGCCGCCCCGGCCGGACCTACCTGCCCACACTCGGCCGGGAGTCCTTCCCGACCTGGCAGCTCGTCAGCACCTGGTACCACGAGGGCGTGCCAGGCCACCACCTGCAGCTCGCCCAGTGGGTCGCCGTAGCCGACCGGCTGAGCCGCTACCAGGCCACGCTGGGCATCGTCAGCGCCAACATCGAGGGCTGGGCACTGTACGCCGAGCGGCTCATGGACGACCTGGGGTTCTTCGCCGAACCCGGCTACCGCATGGGTTTCCTGGACGAGCAGATGCTGCGGACCATCCGGGTGATCATCGACATCGGGATGCACCTGCGGCTCGCCATCCCCGCCGACTCCGGCTTCCATCCCGGCGAGCGCTGGACCCCGGCCCTGGCCGCGGAGTTCATGGCCACCTACAACGGCGCCTCGGCCGAGGAGCGGGGCGGCCAGATCGACCGCTACCTGGGCTGGCCGGGCCAGGCCATCGGGTACAAGCTCGGCGAACGCGTCTGGCTGGCAGGCCGCGAAGCCGCCCGGCGGCGCCAGGGCCCCTCCTTCGACCTCAAGACCTGGCACATGAAGGCCCTCTCCCAGGGCTCCCTGGGCCTGGACGATCTGGTCGGCAACCTCTCGGCGCTGTAGGTCCTGACAGCGTCGGACGAGCCGCGCACCGCCGAACCGCGCTGTCCTGGCAGGGCAAGGAGCCCCCCAGGGCAGCGCCCCGATGTGCGGTCCAGTGTCGTTGGGGCGCCCGCCCGACCACGACCAGGCTGAGACACGTGACCGCTATGAGAGGGTGACATATGAGTCTTCATCCGGGGCTCTTTCTGTTGCTGCGTCACCTGGTGGTCGCATTGTGGTCGCCGGGCCACATCGGCCGGGGCGCTGATGGTTCTTCTGTTGCTGTCTGCTGATACGCGGGCAGTTGCCGGTGCGGGCGTGGGCGCTGGCGCCAGGGGCGCTGGGTGCGGCAGACGGGGTGTCCGAGTCGGCGTTGTCGCGGGTTCAGGCGACGGCGTCGACGGCCGCGCGGGCGGCGAGGCGGGTGATCGACGATGTGCGGTCGCTGCTCACGGCAGAGGGTGCTTCGAGAGCCTGATGACGTCTCAACGGGGCCCGCCGGTGCGTACCTCCTGCAGGAGGCCCCAGGTGAAGTCGGCGATGTACGGCCGAGGCAGGCCCTGCGGGTCGGCGGCGGCGAACTCGAGCCGCCACCGGGTCGGCGCGGTGCTCTCGCGGGGCATGGCCGGCAGGAACGCCGCCGCGACGCCCGAGACGACACAGCTCCACGGGATCAGGTCGGCGAGCGGCCGCAGGACGGGCCGCGGCGCGTCGGCGGGGCGCACCACCGGCCACTCGTTCCAGATCGCGCCGCCGGTGCCCTCGGGGCCGAGCAGGACTCAAACGCAGCTCGGGTCAGAGCGGCAGCGCCCACTGCCGTGCCGTGCAGGTGAGGTCGCCGATCCTGCGGAGGAGGACCGACTGCGGTGGGCCGAGGACCGTGGTGTGGCAGGCTGCCCCGCGCGGGAAACGGGACGAACGGGTCATCGCCTGCCAGCGGTTGTTCGCTTCGCGCATCGCGGCGCGGGCGCAGTTCGTTGCGGCCATGACGTCCTCCAGGGGCGGTGGCGAGAACCATAGAAGAATGAAATCTGTTTTCATCTAGACCATCCAGCGCAGGCGCTACTGGCTGCCCAACGAGGGCCGGTACGCCCTTTCGATGGCGCGGCCCGCGAGGGCGGCGGCTGGGGCGGGCGTGGCAACGCCCGTGAAGGCCGCGAAGTGGCGCGAGTTGATCGGCGGCTGACGGGCGGGGGTTCGGCGCAACATTTCGCGCGGCCCGATGCGTGACTACTGGTGGCGCCGGTACGACGGCGCCGCGAATCGGGGCAGGGGGCCGGGATCGGATGTCACCGGAACGTGAGAGTCAGTTCGACGAGTTCGTCGCGGCGCGCTACGCGGCGCTGCGCCGCACGGCGTATCTGCTGTGCGGGGACTGGCATCGGGCCGAGGACCTGGTGCAGGCCACGCTGATCAAGCTGTACGCGCGCTGGTCCCGGCTGCGGGACCCGCAGTCCGCGGCGGGCTACGCCCGTACCACGCTGACCCGCACCTACATCGACGGCCGGCGCCGGCGTTCCAGCGGCGAACTCACCGGCCTGGACCTGCCGGAGCAGGCCGCGGCCGGGCCGGACAACGACCGACGGCTCGCCCTGCTGGCGGCGCTGGCCCAGGTGTCGCCCCGCTACCGGGCCGTCCTGGTGCTGCGCTACTGGGAGGACCAGAGCATCGAGGAGACCTCGGCGATCCTCGGCGTGAGCACCGGAGCCGTGCGCTCCGACGCACACCGGGGCCTGGCCCAGCTGCGGGCGATCCTCGGTGAGTCGCTCAGCGAGATCGCCGCAATCTGACGCGGGGAGAGGAGAGAGGCATGACATCGCAGAACGACGCAGAGCAGGTCCACCGGATGACCGCCGCCCTGTTCCAGGAGGTGTTGGCGCAGCCGGAGCCGGACCCGCCGCCGGTGCTGGACGAGGTGCGGACAGGCGGTCGCAGGCTGCGCCGCAGGAGGCGGCTGACGGTCGGGGCGGGCGCGCTGGCCGTGCTGGCGCTGTGCGGGACGGGCGCGGTGGTAGCGGTGGGATCGCGCCCGACGTCGGTGGGGCCGGCGGCCGGGGGCACGGGCGGGCCGGTACGCCAGGACGGCATGGACCAGCTCGACAAGTTGCACGACCGGATGCTCGCCGCGCTGCGGGCGAACCTTCCGGCGGGCTACGTGAAGGTCGTCGACGGCAGCGGCCCGACCACTTTCGAGCTGGTCCGCGAGGACGGGGGCACCGTGGCGGTCGCGGCCGTCATGGGCAGCCCACTCCCGGCCGGGACGTATCCGCACAGCCCCTGCGACGCGGCCGGACCTGCCGGGCAGGCGTACTTCGCGGACTGCCGGCCGGTCACCCTCTCGGACGGCTCGACCGGCTGGCTGAGCAAGGGCACCACGAACCCGGTCACCGGCGTCACGCTGGCCACCCCGCAGGGAAAGGTGTTCGGACTCGGCGGTGTTCCCAGCGGCGGCGGCCACGACGTCGGCCCGGCCCCACTGGACGACCTCGAAGCCCTGGTCCGCGCCCCTCAGGTGGCCGCAGTGCTCCAGGGTGTCCCGATGGGCGCGCCGAGCTGAGCCGCGGCACGGGTACTCCGTACCGGCGGCGCTGGACCAGGTGCTCGGGCAGCGGGGCCGCGTGCAGGACGGTGCGACCGGAGACGGCGCGGGTGAGGGCGTCGTAGAGGCGGCGCAGGCCCGTTCGCGCCTCCGGTTCGCCGCCGACGACGGTGCTGATGCCGTGCGCGGCCACTCTCTCTTCGCGAGGTCACGCGGGTCACATCATTCCCATGTCACGAACGGAAGGGCAGCTTGCGTCTGGTGGTCGTCCGCACGGCGGAAACGGTCGACACGAAAGAGGCAGTAGAACGATGAACGCGACAGCAGCGCAGCAGCACGAGGTCCTGGTCCTGGGCGCCGGTTACGCCGGGCTCTCCGCCGCGATCCAGCTGGCGGCCCGCACCAGGAAGCGTGGGAACCTGCGAGTGACGCTGGTCAACCCTTACGACACTTTCACCGAGCGGCTCCGGCTGCACATGACCGCCACCGGCCAGGAGACGGCCGAGATGAACATCCCGGAACTGTTGGACGGCACCGGGGCCGGCTTCGTCCGCGGCTGGGTCACCGCCGTGGACGCCGAGGCAAAGACCGTCCGGATCGACGACGACCGCATTCACCCGCACCGTCCTGGAGAACATCGACCTCGACCACCTCGCCGAAGAGCACTACCGCCCCCGCCCCCACGCCACCACGCGCAAAGCCCCCGCCCGACAGTGACGCCACCCCCGCCGATCACCTTCCACGCGCCGCCCGTCACCCCCGGCTGCCAGCGCATCCGCCCCCCGCCCCGCGAAAGCACCGCGTCCTACCTCACCCGCCTGGCACACTCCTACCGGCAGAGCCTGCCCCAGCTCCTGGACGCCCTCGCCATCGCCGTCGACGCACAAGGCAAAGGCCTTGCCACCGTGCCCGGCGCCGAACTCCACCCCACCGCGCCGCCCAGGTACGCATCGCCGCCCTCGCCCACATCCCGCACCCTCACCTCGCCCGCGCCCTGCCCCACTGGGAACCCGTCGCCAGCACCCGCCTCGCCCGGCCCGGAAGCAGCCACGCCCTCCCCCACATCACCTGGCAGCGCACCGCACACCACCGGCAACCACCCGTCGCCGCCTGCCCCTCCTGCGTCCTGCACCACACCCGCGGCACCACCCGAACAGCCCGCACCTGCACCCCCCGACCACCAGCGCCTGTACTCCCGCCACCACACCTGGCCCGCCGCAGGCGAGCACAGCCCCGTCCTCAACGTGGCCGCGCTACCCGAACTCCAGCACGCACAACGCGCCCACCAGCGCCTACTACGCCACCAAGACGCGGACCTCGCCTGGAAGTGGGCCCAGACCATCACCACCCGCTGGTACGACCACCGGCACACGCGGCCCCAAGGTGGCGGCAGCGCACCGCTGCTTTGGTGGAAGCGAATTCCGAGCGCGTGCCCACCCGCGGCTCATGGGCGCTCCTGGCCCGGGACAGCGTCACCTACCCCGAAGCCGTCACCCTCGCTCTCCACCACCACCGCGTCCTCCTCACCCCCGACGACCACAACGGCACCCGCCGCCACACCCACCCTGCCGTCACCGCGTTCCTCCACCACACCGCCACCCGGCTCGGGCTCCCCGCCTGGATCCGCCCGACGACGATCCCCTGTGGGCATGGATCCACCACCACACCCAGACAAAGCCCAGCACGGCATCACCGCGCCGCACCGCCTTCCGAACACCACGCACCCACACCGGCGACCCCACCACGAACTGAAGCAGGTCAGGTCACGTCCAAGCTGTGCGACCAACCGCTCCCCCAACGACCGCTCGGCATGGCTGATGGGGCAGCGGCACCTCACACGCCAAACATCGAACACAGCGCGACAGGCCGGACCGTGGCTTCAGGTCGCCCGTCACGGGGTGCTTCCGCGTGGGGTCGGAAAATGAGCACGCCCCTCTTCGAACGTGCGGTTCCACAAAGACCGGTAGCCATCCAGCTCGTCGGAGCTGAGGTCACTGGGACCGCCGACACGAACCGCCGTGGTGTCCCAGGGGCGCAGCCCGTCGGTACGCGGCGTCAGCAGAACCCCGAGAGTGGAGACGTTCTCAGGATCGCCGGTGCGTTCAACGACCTCGTGCTGGCGCAGCCGCACGTAGCCCGGGAAGGCCCGCTGCACCAGATCGCTGAAGCGGGTGGTGCAGCCGAGGATGAGCTGGCGTCTGCCGTCGGAGTCCAGTTGCCGTCTGAAGCGCCATTTGTGCTCGTCGTCGGCCATGTTGGGGACATCGCCGAGCATGTCGAGGAGCAGCCGGCCCCACTCGGTCGGCCAGGCGCAGCATGCGCACGGTGCCCTTGGCCCGCCGCACCGCCTTTCCGGTGACCTTGTTGATCCAGGTCCGTTCGGCGTCGTCGGCCTTCGGTGCGACGGTACGGCTCTTGACCTGGACCACGGCCGCGCGCCTGCCCGGAATCGAAATCCCCACGCTCGTCGTCCACGGCCACCGCAACCGGCTCTTCCCCGTCGGCGACGGGGAGGCAATCGCGCGCGAGATCCCCCGGGCACGGCCCCTCATCCTCAACGAGACCGCCACCACGATCCCCGACGCGGCGGTTAGCGAGGTCACCGAAGCGATGCTCACACTCCGATAGACGACGGCAGGTGCCACACAGGTCCGACCTCCGCACCGGTCGGCGCGGTGGGACGGCCCAGCACGCGGACGGCACAGCACCGAACAGGCGGTCCGGCGGCCGCGGCTCGGGGCCCAGTCCCGGGCCCCGAGCCAGGTTCCGGGCCTGGTTCCGGGCCTGGTTCCGTCACCACCCCGCCGTCACACAACCCCGCCAAGGCCACCCGGCACAGGCACCGCAGCGGCAGACCCCCCGGGGCCATCCGTTCCCCGTCCGCCGGCGAACCGGGCCGGCCACCCCCACCCTGCGTGGGACCGTCAGGTCGTGGCCTGCCCGGCGCCGGGGCGCTGGTTCTTCGCGTCGACGACGGCCCGGGTGAGGACGGTCGTGCGCTCCACGACCGTGCCGGGCTTGACGCCGTTGAATTCCTGGACCTGCACGCCACGGCTGCCAAGGTACTGGTGGCTCTCCCGGTCGAAGATCCACTCCGATCGTTCGCCGGTCTGAGGATCGAGTCGCGCCAACGCGATGGCGTCACGGCCGGACGCATCCTGCGCGTGCTCGACCACGACGACACCCGGGATCTTGCCGACGGCCTCGTAGAGCGAGGCGGCGAGACCGGAGGGAACGAGCTGCTCGCGGATGATGGAGCCGATCTCGTTGAACGCCTGCTGGTCGCGGTCCCGGCTGCCGCTCACCGTCGAGTAGACGGACTTCAGCAACGCGTCGGGGTCGGCGGGCTGGGCCGCGAGCCACTGGTAGGACAGCTGCTTGCGGGGCTCGTCGTTGTCCAGCGTGATGCCGCCCTTCGACTGGTAGCCCGGCTCGTCCAGCCAGCCCCTGGTGCCGTCAGGGGACTTCCACACCTCGCGGTCGTGCAGCGGCTGGACCCAGGTGGCGGACTCCCCGGTGTCCGCGTTGTGACTGGTCGCCATGAAGGAGACCCGGCTCTTGATGTAGATGTACTGGCCCGGACCGGGCTGGGGCGTGGTGCGCGCCGTCGCGGCGGCGGCGATCGCATGGACCGTCGAGGCGAGCTGGACGGTGCTCCCCTCCTCGATCTGCACCACGGGTGCCTTGACCAGCCGCGGGGCGGGAACGGTGCCGGTGCCCGCCGAGCTACCCAGGCAGACCGCCATGGCAAGGGCCGCGGCCGCGGCGACAGGCCCCGCGACGAGGGCGGCGCGGCGCGGCGGGCGTCGCACCGCAGAGGCTGCGGGCATCTGGTCGGGCTGGTGGATCTCGCTCATCATGTGCTCCTCGAGCAGGTCTAGGCGGCTGGCCGCCAGACGCGGATCGGCCGGCGCCGGCAGCAGACGGGCCAGTTCCGCGTGGTCGAGCGGTTCGGTGCGCCGCCGCGAGTTGCGGATCATCGGTGCGTCTCCTTGTGCGGCCGGGCCGCAGTGCTGCGGCTGCCCTGTAGTTGTCCGGGGATCGAGAGCGGTTCCGTGTTCTTCCTCGCGGCGCGCAGTTCCTCGGCCGCGAGTTTGCGTAGCCGGGTGCGGGCGCGGGACAGGCGCGAGCGCACCGTGCCGACGGGTACGCCGAGGGCCGCCGCCGCTTCCGCGTAGCCGAGCCCGGACCAGACGCAGAGGGTGAACACCTCGCGTTCCGAGCGCCGCAGACCCCCCAAGGCCTTCCGGGCGGCCGCGAGTTCCTCGGAATCGGCCATGCGGCCGACGAGTTCGTCCGCGAAGTCTGGAACCGGGCCGGTCGCGGGCATGCGGGCCATGGCCACGGTGTGGCGGCGGACGGCACGCGTCGTGTTACGCAACACGTTGACGGCAATACCCATGAGCCAGGGGCGTGGGCTGTCGCCCTCGTCGCGGAGTTTCCCACGCAGGCGCCAGGCCTCGAGAAAGGTCAGCGAGACCACGTCCTCAGCGAGTGCCCAGTCTCCCGTCACGCGCACAGCGTGGCGGTACACCAAGGAGGCGTGGTCCCGGAAAAGGTCACGGAACGCTTCGGGGTTCCCGGCCCGGAGCCGGGAGTGTGGATGGTTCACGTCATGCCTTGTCCGAACAGGAAGACCGGTTCCCGTGACACGGGTCACCAGCCAGGACCAGCGAGAGTGTGCGAGACCAGACCGAAGAGCGAGAGACGAGCACCACGCCATGGTCCTGGAACGCGCGGCCGACGCGATCGAGCGGGCCAGCCACCAGGAGGTGATCCCCGGCGGCGAGGGCCGACTGACCGAGGAGCTGCGCTACGCGCTCGCCGCGGACATCCTGCTCGGCGCCACCGACACCGGCACCCTGCCCGACCTCGCCCCGGGCGAGCGGCTCGCCCTGGCCACCGCATACGCACTCGCCGCAGCTCTGCCCGCTGCGCGCTCGGCGACCTGCCCCGCGAGCTCACCCTGCTCGCCGACGAGCTGGACGCCGCCACCGGCCGCAGCGCCGCGCCGGGCGAGCGCGCGAGCGGCCGGGTGAGCACGACCAGGCGGCGGGCCCTCGGCCCGGGTGCCGCCAGGGTGCTGGCCGACACCGTCCGGGCGCCCCGCGCCGCTCTCCCGTGTTCGCCGACCGCCATCGACGCCGGGCTGCGCGCCGCCCTGGACACCTCCGAGCGGACTGTCGGGCCCGGCGCCGTCGTCCACCGCGAACCAACGAGCTGCAGTTCTTCAACAACGCGCCGGAGTCGATCGAGGTCGTAGCGGGGTGCGCGGTGTTTGTTCTTGACGTCGGAGCCGGGCCGGGGTCATCGTTCGGGCCGTGCCGCAGGGCGGGGCTTCGCGTGGCGGTGCCCGGCAAGGCGGCCTCGAACGGGGCGGAGGTCCGGGCCGACACCGGCGGTGGAGGGGTGTCCGTCTGCCGCGCGGCCGGCAACGTCGTTCTTCATGACAGCGATCCCGCCGGTGCCGGGGCGACGGCGGTTGCCGGGCCGGTGCCGGCGTCGGCCTTCAGGGCCCGCGCGGCAGCGCCGCCCGATGCCGGCCGTTCCCGTCTGAGGACGCTGCCTCTCCGATTCGTTCCACCGCCGGGACCGGCGGCGCGGACGGCGCCACGTACGGTGCCTGAAGCATCCTTCGAAGGCTAGAGAATGCCGTGCGTGCATGCGACACAAGCACCTTCCGCGGTCGGCGCCGTGGTGAGCCCCGTGTCCTTACGCCGTTGGGGCGAAAGCATCCGCCCAATGGGCAACGACCCTGCGAAGGCGTCGCAGGCGTTCCGGGGCTGCCGAAGATGTACCACCGTGGTGGTTACGCGCGGCCCCAGTCGAATGCAGGTCCGAGAATCGGATCGACGCGTTCGGGGATGTGCGCGTGGCCTGCTTGACCGGCCGGGGCGCCGCCCACAGAGTCGGGATGCGGCACCCGCAGCAGCGCCGTCCCCGACTTGGCCGACCCGTGCGCCCCTCCACGCGCGGCAGGCGGCCCCGACCTCAAGAAGAGGCTGATCCGGTGGTCCTCGACCTGGTCGTCATCGGTACGGCCATCACCCTGGGGCCCTTGCACAACAGCGCCTTCATCCTGCTGCTCTCCTCCCACCGTGGCACTCGCCAGGGCCTGGCGTTCCTGTTGTCGTGGCTGGCCAACCTGGTCGCCGTGATCGCGTGTGTGGTTCTGCTGACCGGCGGTCAGCCTCCGAGCCGCCACAGCGCGCCGTCCACCGTGGCGGTCGGCGCCAAGCTCGCCATCGGTCTCGGCATGGTCCTGTACGGCGCGCACCGGCACCGCAGGCCGCCCCGCCCGCACGGCCCGCCGCGCTGGACGGCCCGGATCGACGACGCCTCCCCTGCCACGGCAGCCGGACTTGCCTGGCTGCTGCAGCCCTGGGCAATGGTCGGTGCCGGCGCCGCGACGGCCGTCGACGCGAGCCTGTCGACCGTCACCGACTGGCTCGTGCTGACCGGTTACTGCGTGCTGGCCACACTCAGCCTCATCGTGATGGAGATGTACACACTCTGGGCACCCGCCGCCGCAGGTGCCCGGTTGAACGCCCTGCGGACCTGGCTGGAGCAGCACCAGGAGCAGCTGATCGTCACGCTCTCCCTGCTTGTCGGCCTGTGGCTGACGGCGCGGAGCATCTACGAGCTGGTCGCCTGACGCAGGGCCTGGATTGCCGTTCGTGTACGGCTCCCCCGGCTCCGCGCGGGATGGCCACCCGAGCGGCCCCGCCGCTCGCGGTTACGGACCTGGTCAGCCGGCTCGGCGATCGTGCACCGGATCCCACGCCTGCACCCGTGATGAACGCCCGCACGCCTGCTGAGCTGGTGATGATGGCGTATGGGGCTCAGTACATGCTCACCGCCATGACAGCGTCGGGCAGACCTACGCAGATCTGGCCGTCCGGGGTGGCGGCAAGGCTGTGGACGGAGCCGCCGAGGCGCAGGTCGACGGTCTCGGTGGTGGGACCGTGCAGGCGGAGTCGGATCAGGCCGTCGGACCAGGCCGCGGCGGTGAGGAGGCCGTTGGGGGTGTCGGCGGCGGCCACGGCGGTGACGGGGCAGGGCCGTGCGTCGATGCGCACCGGTTCGGCGGTGGAGTGGTACCAGTGCCAGACGGTTCCGTCGGCGCCGCCGCTGATCTGGAGGAGCCCGTCCTGGGCGGGGGTGAGGTCGACGGCGGTGACCGGGCCGCGGTGAGGGCGCTTGCTGGAGAGGAGGCCGCCGTCGGTGCGGATGTAGGACATTGCGCCGTTGTCGTCGCCGGTGGCGAGGACCTGACCGTCGGCGCCCTCGGCCACGGCAGCGGCGGTGAGAGCGTCGCTCGTGCGGCGGGTGATGGCGTCGAGGACGTCGGCGAGGGGGCTTTCGGGCGCTCCGGCTGGTGGCAGGGAGGTCACGGCGCCGTCCCGGCCGAGCAGCACCACGGCGCCGTCGTCCCCGATTAGGAGGGCGGCGTAGTGGCCTTCGGGGAGCCGTTGCGGACCGAGCCCAGCGCTGGGTGTGCCGGTCTGCGGGTCGATGAAGCGCAGCATGCCGGTCGTGGCGACGGGGAGGTGCTCGCTGTAGGCGAGGTGTCCGCGGTAGGGGCCGTGCCCGCGTACTAGGTACCGGATGCGGCCGGCGGTGGGTCGGTGCGACCAGCGGGCCCGCCACCGCTGGCCTGAGATGGTCGCAAGGGCGTCTGCGGCCTGCTGGTGGCGGCCGGCAAGGTGGGCGTGGAGGGCGGCCGCGCGGTCGGCCGGGGTGTGGGCGGCGGCGCAGACCGGGCCGGCCAGCTCCCACGCTTCGGCAAAGACGGCGAGGTACTCGTTGCCGGGCTCGTTTTGTTCGCGGACGTGGTCGAAGGCCGCAGTGACGGCGGCCGGGTCGGTGTGGACCAGTACATAGGGGTTGGTCAGGAGTTGGTCGGCGAAGCCGGCCAGCACGGTATGCCGCAGCAGGATGCCCAGGAGGGCGGGGTCAGCTTGGGTGAGGTCGGGCCGGCCGTCGTCGAGCAGGGGGACGGTCGCGGCGGTGGCGCGTGCCAGGGCGGCGTGGTCGGCCGGCGGGCGAACGGCGGCAAGGTGGTAGGCGAGCTGCTGCGGGGCCAGCCGCCAGAGGGCGCGCGCGCCGTCGGCGGGCGGGAGCAGGCGGGCGGCCGCGCGGTGGACCGTGTCGGCGCCGCCGGCCCCGGGCAGGGCGGCCCAGGTCGCCAGGGTGACGGGGCGTCCGGCATCGGCCAGGGCGTTGACGGCCGACCGCTCGTCGTCGGGCAGCGCGTGCCACCAGGCTTCGGCCAGATCAGTGGCCTGGCCGGCCGGGGTGCGGGCGGCGAGGTGGGCGAGACCAGGGCTCGGGTAGACCCGGCCGGCATCCACGGACGTCCCGCCCAGGCCGGCGCACCAGTCGGCGAAGCGGTCGCGGTCGGTCCACCGGGGGTCGTCCAGGTCCAGGACGGCGGCCCGGGGATCGACGGCATGCAGGGCAGCCGCGGCAGCAGTGCCGGAGGCGCACTCCACCACCAGCCGGAGCCACGGGATCCGGGCCAGCGGAGCGAGCAGGTCGGCGGCGATCCGCTCGGGCGCATCCGCCCTCAGCCCGCCCCCGGCCAGGTCGAGGTCGGTGACCACCAGGGTGCGCGGTATGCCGTCCTGCAGGGCCTCCAGCAATTCCTCCGGCGTGCCCGCGACCAGGCCGAGCCGCGCCGCCAGCAGCCAGGTTGCGCTGCGCACGGTGAGGCCGTCAGCGGACAGCACGGCGTGCACGCGGCGGGCGGTGCGCGGGTTGTCGGGCGGGCAGGCGGCGGCGAACCAGGCGAGCAGGTGCGTACGGCCACTGCCGGAGGAGCCGGTGACGCGGCACGTCCGCGGCGCCGTCGGGTCGGCCAGCCAGTCGAGCAGGGCCCGCCCGGCCGGGCGCCGGCCTGCCCCCAGCGGCGGCACCGGAGTGGCGTCGGTCTCCTCCGGGCCGGGCGGGACGGCCTGCTGGTAGGCGGGGTTGTGCCAGAACCGCAGGACACGGCCGTGGGTGTCGGTCTGCCAGGCCCCGGCGACGGCGTGCACGAGGACCCGTCCGCCCGGGTCGTGTCCCTCGTCGACCTGGTAGAGCCATCCGCCGGCCGCGCGGGCGGCCTCGGCCTGCTCAGCACTGAGCGGCGGATCGGGGCGCCAGCCGCGGGGCTTGGCCGGATCCCCTACCGGCGTGCCGTTGGCTGCGAGTTCGGCGAGCCAGGTGAGGCTGGGTGCCGTCGCCCGCGAATCGGGCAAGATGCGGCCCGACAGCCGGGTGCCGGGCTCGGACATCAGTTCATGTACGGCCTGGGACGGTGTGAGGCCACGGGCCTTGGCACGCCGTAGCTTGTCGTTCCAGAAGATGGCGGCGTTCTCGTTGGGCAGCTGCCGCCACCACTCGTAGCCCGCCGCGTCGTCCTCGTCGCAGAACCAGATCAGACCGGTCGGATACTCGTTCTCGTAGAACGTGACAAAGAACTCCACGGGTTTGTCCGTGGTCCGGTTGTACCGGGGCAATGAGCTGACCAGTTTGAACTGCAGGTCCGCGATGAGACGTGGGTTGATGTTGGGGTCGCTCACCGACTGCTCGATTCCGTCACGGGTCATCCCAGGACCCTGCCGAATACATGATATTGACTGCCGACCTGGATGACCCGGTCCACCTGCCACGTGAGGCCCCGGCCGAGCAGCAGCTCGCGCTCTGAGTTACCAGCCCGGCCGACTTTCTCCACCCACAGGCCGGGCGTGCCCTCCGGCACCACGAGGTGCAGGACACCTTGCTTGCCTGCGAAACTGCTGGGCACCTCACCGATCGCGGTCGACATGAAGCCGTCCTCGGTGAACCTGTGGCCCTTCATGTCCATCGGGTTTTCGAAGCCGAGGTGTCCCAGGTCGGTCCCGCGGCCGACGATGACGTCCTCGGGGACCCTCTGGGCCTCAAGAGCCTTGTCGAGCTGAGGAATCAGGCGATTAGCCTCGGGCGTCACAGGGCCGGTGCCGCGCAGGGCTCCGTTGATCTCACCGTCGGAGCCCCACGTGTACTTCGCGACCGCGTCCTTCTGCTCGGCCGGGAGCCTCTCCGCGACATCGTTCCAGGTCTTCGCCCCGAACTCCTTGACATCGATGTCGTCGAAGAAGTCCCGGGCCCTCCCCGCAAGGTCGCGCTCGGCGGCCCGCACCTCCACCAACTGGCTGTCCCGTAGGGCCGCGGCCGCAGGATCGTAGCCCTTAGGAAGAATCACGATCGGAGGGATCGGTTTCGGGGCGGCCGCGGCCTCCTTGGCAGCCTTCTCCGCTGCCTCCGTCGCGGCCTTCTCGGCAGCTTCCGTGGCCGTCTTCTCCGCGGCCTTCTCCGCCGCCTCCTGGGCCGCCTTCTTGGCGGCGTTCTCGGCAACGGCGGCGGCTTCGCGTTCGGCAACAGTGGCGGCGGTACCGCCGCCACCGGTGCCGGCACCGATCATGAAATTGCCGACGAGCTTGCCGCCCGCCTCGGACGGGTCGTTGCCCCAACCACTCCCGACCAGGCCCTTGAGCAGATCGACGGGGTGGTCACCGGCCTGGATCAGACCGGCGGTGGTGGTGGAGAGTCCGTCGAGATACTGGGCCGGGTGGGACAGGCTGTACGGGTCCATGGGGTTCAGGGAGCGGCCGAGCTTGACCAGGTCGGTGCCGCTCTTCACCAGCCCGCCGTAGAAATGCTCGTACGCCACCGGAACGGCCATCAGGCCGTCCTTGACCTCGGCCTTGAGGATCTGCATCTTGCTCGGCATCGCCGGCGCCGACGCAACCAGGGCCGCGATCGCGTCAGCCGCGGTCCGCGCGGCCGAGTCCCGCTGAGTGCGGGCCGCGTCCAGCTTCTCGTCGGCATGCTGGAACTCGGCCTCGGCCGGGTTCTTGAACTCGCCCGGCTTGGCCGGCGGGGTCGCGGGCCGCTGGTCGGCGGGCGTGGAGTTGTAGGCCTTGACCCGCAGGTCATAGGTGAGCGCGTCGTCGATCGCGGATTTCATCGCCGCGTCGAACTTCTTCTTCGCCTCCTTCCACAACCTCGCGGCCTCCGCGGCCTCGCCCTGCGCCCAGGTGACGGTGTGCGCATACGCCTCCAGCGCGACGGCGGCCTTGCCGCAGGCGTCCGCGGCGCTCAGCCACTGCTTGGGCTGCGGATCGAACGCCTGCTGGAACGCCTCCGCGGCGGCGCCGGTCAGTGCTCGTGGTCGAGTTTGGCCAGGCCGGTGCCGGTCTTCTCGAACGCGTCGTGGAACTTCTTCAGGTGCCCGGCGACCTCGTTGAGCTTTTTCGCGTCACCGTGGACCAGTTCCTTCGGATCACTGGTCTGATCGAGCCCGCGCTCGCCGACCTTCAGCCCGGCCTCGTCCGCGACGTCGTCGCCCCACCCGTTGACCTTCTGGGCCGCGCCGTGCAGCCCGGCCTCGTCCAGGGCGCCGCCCACCAGGTGGGAGCCCTTCTGGATGGCCTTCCCGCCGGCCTTGACGCCCGAGTCGACGACGGCCTCGGTCACATCGACGAGGTCGGTGATGCTGAAGTGCAGGCCCATCAGTGGTCACCCGCCGCGGCCTCGGCGATCTTCTTGTTGATCCCGAACGGGCCCTCCAGCTTCTCCTTCCCGACGTCCTTCCACGTCTTCCCGATGTTGTCGAAGGCCTTGTCCGCGGACTCCTGCGAGAAGTCGGGGTTGGTGAGCTGGGTGTAGGGGTTGTCAGCCCACACCTGATCCCAGGACTTGCCTTCGATCTGCTCCTCGCTCTGGTGCGGGTTGCCGATGCCCGCCGCGACCACGTCCTTCAGCAGGCCGCTGCCGTACTTCTCCTGCTCGTGGTAGTAACCCGCCGACAGGCCGAGCTTCACGGCGATGTCCGTACCCTCCTGCACCAGCGCCCGCACCCCCCACGACCAGCGCTCGCAGAAGTCCGTGAACACCGCCTGCAAGTCCTGGTGGCCGGCCTCCATCCCCGACAGCTCCAGCTCCGAGAACCCCCGCCCGGACTCCGCGAGACCGGCGATCCCCAGCGCCTGCAACTCGGCGATCGCCCCGTTGATGCCCGCTTCCGCCAGCTTCAGCGCCTCAGGATCAACCCCGAACCCCGACCCCGCCATGTCACCGCTCCCCCGTCGTCACCATCGGCCCGTCCAGGGCCACGTCGTCCGGCACGATCCCCCGCATCGGCGGGAACAGCATCGGCTCCGCCCCCGCCACATCCAACGCCACCCCACCCGGAACCCCCAGCCCCGGCACCGCCACATCCAGCAACCGCGAACCCAGCACCGTCAGATACGGCAACCCCTCCACCGGCACGTCCTTCACCCGCGCGAACGCCGCCAGCTCCTCCTCCGACGTGAACGCGAAAATCCAGCGCAGACCACCCTCATCCGCCGTCCACACCCCCTCCTCCCCCCACCGCGGCACCAACAGCGCACTCAACCGGAACTGCGCCAGCATCAGAGCCGGGTCACCCACCCCCGCCCGCAGCATCCGCACCTGATGCACCAGACCCGCGTTACGCACCGTCACCCCCTGATCGTTCCCGAACCTTACTCGGCCAGCGCCGTAGAGCAGAAGCAGCCAGCCATGGGTCGGTTCGATCGCCCCTGCCAGCCGATACCGGGTATGCACCCGGTCCGCCAGTCGGTGTGTCGGAGCCGACCAGCACGCTGCCGGTCGGCCCCAGACCGACCACGGCGAGCGGTGACGCCACCTGCCGGTCGGTCCCGGGGGCCTGTTCCTGACCGGTGCGCTCCGCGGTGTGGTCCATCAGAGGGGCCTGCTCAGGTACGGGGCGCCCGCGCGGCGAAGCCAGCAGGCGGTTACTTTCCGAAATGGGTGCCGGACTGTCAGTACCCATGGATACCCTCTCGGCGGAGCGGCTGGAGCCGCTTTCGACGGATGGAGGGGCAGGGGTGGACAAGGTCACCGCACAGCTCGCACAGCTGCAGAAGGACGTCGGACGGCACCATGCGACCGCGGCCGCGCTCCCGCCCGGCGCGGCCGGCCGGGAAGCCGCGTTCGCGGAACTGCTCACCGCCACGGACAGCCTCCTCGCCTACGACGCGCAGGTGCCTGGCCTGCGCGAAGAGCCGGCTCGCCGCACCACCCAGCTCTTCGTGCTGTGGACCGCCCGGGGCGCAGCCGCCGTCGCGGCGCTCACCGCCGCCGCCGTGCTCCCCGGCTGGGTGGCCTGGGGTTGGCTGCTCCTCCTGCTGCCCGTCCTGTTCGCCGCCCTGGCCGCGGGCTGGCAGGCCAAGCCGCTGGCGCAAGGCCGCCCCCACCTGCGCCATCGGTTCAGCGCGGTGCTGCTCGCCGTCTGCGCGCTGCTGCTGAGCGCCGTGGCTGCCGGTGTTCTCAGCGCCTGGTGGACGATCGCCGCCGCTGCCTGCGCGGGCGGCGCCTTCCTCACCAGCCTCCCGGACGACACGAGCACGAACAGGAGCACCACGTGACCACGCCCTACGACGGCGACCTGGAGCGCCGGGTCAAGCAGCTCCGGTACTCGGTGGACACCGTGGAGTCGACCCTCCAAAGCCTGCGCCAGGAGTTCGACGAGGATACGTCCGGCCTCAGCGACCGTTTGGACACCGTCGAGTCCCGGCTCCGTGAGAGGCGCGACAGCATCGAGGCGCTGGAGGAACGCGCCGACACCACCGACAGCGAACTCGCGGACCTGCACAGCACGGTCGAGGACTTCGGCCAGCGGGTCGCCTGGCTGGAACGCCGCGTGCGCACCGCCGCCGGCGGCTCCGCCGTCGACCTCGACGTCACCGACCACGAGACCGAGCAGCTGGTGAAGAGGATCGCCGCCGGACGGGCCGCCGAGGCCCAGCTGCTCCCCGCGGCCGACCGCGCCCGCCACACCCAGAGCTCACCGCGTCTACGACGCGGTGAGCGCCCGTCTGGAGGAGGCCCGCGCCGCCGTCCTGGAGGCCGCCTCCACCCTCGCCACCGCCTCCCACGGCAGCGCCGCCTTCACGAAGGCCGCCACCGCCTACCGCCAGGCGAGCACGACCGTGCGCACCACCGGGGCCCAGATCGGCCAGCTCCGGAGCACCGCCGACGCGGCCCGCAGCGCGCTCGACCGCGACGAATCCCTCGACCAGGCCCTCGCCGAGGCCGCCGCCGCCGGCCAGGACGCCCACCAGCACCTCGCCCGGATCGCCCGAGCCCGCATCAGCACCGCCCTCACCGGCAACGACCTGCTCCCGGTCTGGTTCACGACCGTGTTGGGCCCGATGCCGCCCCGCGACCGCACCGAGGCCTGGCTCGACGCCGCGACCAAGACCCTGACCTACAGGCTCTCGTACTGCGTGGTCGACGAGGTCCTGGCCCTGGGCACCATCCCCGCCCAGGCCACCGCCCGCCAGCGCGCCGACCACCAGGCCGCCGGGAAGGACCTACGCCGGTGACCGCTCCCCCACCGGCTCCCACGCCCGGCCAGGACCGGCTCGACCCGGTCCTGGCCGACCGCGTCATGGACTCCCTCCACCTGGCCGGCCTGCCCATCGCCCACGGCGGCCACGGCCCCGGCGTCCGCCTCCGCCCCGCCGAGCCCCTCAACGACGACGACGCCTGCCGCGGACAGATCGCCCTGCACTGGCTCCCGTCCCCGCGCCTGAGGGCCACAGCCGCCACCGAGCGGCACCAGCAGCCCGCCCACTCCGCCCGGCAACTCGTCGTCAACGCCGTCCAGCACGCCGTGACGGACTGCCTCCCGGCGCTCGGCACCACCGCCCGGCAGTCCTTCACGCTCTGGGAGATCCGGGTCGGCCACGCCGACCCCCTCCCCCTCGAATACGCCGCCCTGCCCGGCCCCCGGCCCACCGGACCGCCGTCCGTCGCCGTCGGAATCCGGCCCGACGTCGCCGCGGCCGTCCGCCGCAGCGCCGCTCTCGCCGGCTTGCCCGTCGCCACCCGCCCCGGAGACCCGGGCATCGCGCTGCGCCCGTGCCCGCCCCTCGACATCGACGACGACACCACCAGCATCGCCGACCTCGACTGGAACCCCTCCCGCCGCCTCGCGGCCGCCGCCGTCACCAGCCGCACCGCCTGGAACCTGAGCACCGCCGTAGAAGACGCCGTCCGCAAGGCCCTGCCCGTCGTCCTCGGCGCCTGCGGCCTCGACGGGTGGTGGCGCCGCCCCGACGGTCTCCCACCACAGCTGCGCGCCTACGGACCCAGCGATGATGCAGGTCGGGCCCGCCCATGAACCGGGGGCGGGCCAACCCGCTTGTAGGCGCGCCCAGGCAGCGAGCGGGGGAAGGGAGGGAGTGGGCTGGCCAGAGGGGACGGAGTGGAGGAGCCGGGAGCGGCGGACGACTCGGAGCGCTGCGCCGCCCCCTGCAGCTCATGGTCCGCTCCCCCGGTCAGCCGGCGGACGCTCCGGCGGCGGCGTACCGCTCCCACCACCGCGCCCACAACGGCAGGGCAGCACCGATCGGATCCTGCGACTCGCCAGCGAGCAGCGCCGCCGAATGCGCGACTACGTTCGCGGCCCTACTCGGCCCGGTCGGCCGCAAGAACGGCTGGCAGCTGGCCGAATACGCAGGTCATGCCACCCCTGACGGGCTGCAGCACCTGCTTGCAGGTTCCCGCTGGGACGCGGACGAGATCCGCGACGAGCTCCAGCACTACGTCGCCGAACGCCTCGGCGAGATCAACGGTGTCCTGATCCTCGACGACACCGGCTTCATCAAG
>NZ_JBVJCO010000063.1:0-46404 GCF_055588525.1 Kitasatospora sp. NPDC041988 | reverse complement strand
TGCCGCCTGTGACTTCGAGGACGAGCTTCCCGACCTCGGCGGGCTCCCGCGCTACCGCTGAGCTCCCGTCGATCCACAAGTCTTGACTATTGCTCCATCAGTTCGGCTCGGCGGCTCCCCAAAATGGTTTTGCACCAGGGCAGTTGGGGGCCGATTTGTCCTGCCGCGGGAGCTACCGTGGTGCGCACGCCCCCAGAAAGGGGCTGCCCTGGGCGGTGGGCCAACACCACCCAGGGCGCAGGGCCAATCCAGAGAGGTTGCCACCAATGCCAGATCAGCCCTCCCGAGGGCGCGCGAAGCGTGCCCCGAGGAACCCCCAACGTAGCAGCGCGATGTCCCGGCCGGTGCGATTGCATATGCCGGTTCTGCGAGAGGTCGGCTTGGCCGCTGTGGCGGCGCTGCCGGTGCTCCTGACCGCGGCTCTCCTGCGCGGCCGTGCCGCCGTGGACCCGGAGCGGGTCTACCTCGTGGTGGCGTTGATGCACTACGTCCAGCGCATCGTGGCCAACGCCCGCCGTTCGCACCGGCGCTAGCCACCTCCATTGCCGGCCGCGCCCCCTTCGCGCCTGGCGACCGCAGCTCGCCCCGCCAGGACCACGGCGGGGCGAGCCCGTCGTCAGCCGAACCGGCAACGAGACACCTGCACGTGGGCACCTGCGAGTTGACGAGGACTTCCTTTGGCAGCCGATCAAGGGGCAGCGAGAGAACCTGCCGCAGGCCGAGGCAAGACGTACCGCAGCGGCTTCGCCGCCTTCGTTCTGATGCAGACGGACGGGTGCCACCGCTACGCGCGGGCTCGGCTGCTCGACCCCGGCCTGAGCCGCGAGGCCGTCGAGGCGACCCTGTGGTTGACCGAGCGACGCTGGGGTGTGGTGCTGCAACGGCGCAATCCCGCGGCGTACGCCTGGCGCATCCTGCGCGCCACGGTGACTGCTGCGTGCTTCGATGCGTCCAACCCGGCGTCCGACCACCTGCACCGTACTCTGCCGGCCGACAACGCCGACGCGGCGCTGCTCGACCACCTGGGCCTGCCGGTCGAGCAGGCTGCCGCCCTCATGGGGATCGAGCCGCCCCAAGCCCGGGCTGATCTGCTGATGGCCCAGCGGCTCCTGCGAGTTGACGCCCCCGAGGTCTATCGCGCCTGCCCCTAGTCCGGCTCAGCGTCTGGTCGGCCGGCGCGCCAGCCAGATCTCGCCTCCACGTTCGCCACCCGTGCGCCAGCCCGCGCCACTTCACCCGTCTGTGTAGTGGTGCGCCTTGTGCTGCACCCCTACCATGAGGTGGATCATCTGCCCTGGAGGAGCCCAGGGTCGGCCGAACACTCCAGGGGCGCCCGTGGACGAAGATCCGGTACAGGACAAGATCGATCTTTCAGTACCAAGTGCCGCCAGGATGTACGACTTTCTCCTAGGCGGCACTAACAATTTCCTCTCGGATCGGCTCGCCGTCGAGGACCTATTGCGCACCCAGGGCCTCGGCAAAGTCGGCGGCTGTCCGTTTCGTGATCACGTGAGGCTGAGGTAGGCGAGGGGCCGTTCGGGGCGGCGCGCGTTGCGTCGCAGGGCGGCGGCGATGTTCTTGACGCCGGTCAGGCGGAGGGCGCCGATGGCCAGGTTGCGGAAGCTGGCCATCGCTCGTGGTGCGTTGCCGGTCCGCAGCTGGGAGGCGTCCTCGGCGAAGGTCGTGTCTCTCACGTGATGCAAGGCTTCCACGGTCCAGTGGCCACGAACGAGTCGGGCGATCTCGGAGGGACTGGCCTGCTCGGTGGTCAGGCTGGTGACCGCGTACACGGTCTTGATCGTGGTCTTGCCGCCCTTGCGGTCGGTGCGGCGGCGCTTGATCTGGATGGCCTGGCGGGCGCCGGGGAAGAGCAGGTTGTTGACGGTGGCGACCTTGATCCGGCGGATCTCGCCGCGGCCGTGGCCCTTGTCCGTGGTGCGGCCCTGGAGTGGGATGTCCTTCCAGGGCAGGGACTTCAGCTGCGCGCGCAGTCGCTTGCGGTTGCCCTTGACGATCACGATGTAGTGGGCGTCACGCCCGAGGAGGTAGGCGGCGTGGTCGGTCTGGGTGTGGAGGGCGTCGCTGGTGACCACGACGCCGGCGAGGCCGGCGACGGTGTCCAGCAGCGGGCGGAAGGAGGTGATCTCGCCGGTCTTCTCCCCGACGTCCACTTGAGCCAGGACCAGGCCGGTGGTGTGGTCCACGGCGGCGAGCAGGTGGATCTTGCGTCCTTTCGCCCTGGCGGCTCCGCGGAGGGTCTTTCCGTCGACCGCCAGGCCGCGCGGCCGGCCGTCGGCGGGCCGCCGCCGATCGGAGAGCCAGCGGCCGAGGGCCCGGTCCAGCGCGTCGCCGTCGATCCTGGCCAGCAGCCGCCGGACCGTCGCTTCCGCAGGCAGGGACCGCCTGGGGAACAGTGGGTCGAGCCGCACGCCGACGCGTTCCAGCACGTGGGGCGGGGCGTCGGCGATCCACTCGCCGACCGCCAGTAGCGAGGTCGCGCCGGCAAGCACCGCACACGCGGCCAGGGCGAGGACGACGACCAGTGGGTGGCGGACCCCACGCGGTTTGCGTGGATCGGGCACCTGAGCGAGGCGCTCCAACAGTCCGGGCATCTCTTCCGGAGCGATCTCGGGATGCTCGCCGAGTTGGTCAAGGGCAGCTGGGATCAGCGATGATGCGTCGGCAGGCACGGTCTTCCCGGTGGATCACGGAACGTAGAGAACTCCATGATCTTGGGCAGCCGTGCCTGTCCCGTTGGCGGCCCGGCCACGAGGCGCCGGCCTGATCACGGACGGCTGACCACGACCAGGCCGGACAACACGCATTCAGCGGATAGCCCAGACACACCGTCAGAAGGCTGGCATGCTGGATGACAGCAAAACGCTGATCATGGAGAGCCGATGCCGTCAGAACCCACCCATAGCGACAAGGCTCGCTGCGCTTACGTAGGTGTCGTTGGCCCTGGCGTTGCCACAGCCGCCGAATATGAGTCCGCAATGGAGGTCGGGGCCCTCCTTGCCCAGCGCGGCGCCGTGGTCATCTGCGGCGGCCTCGGCGGAGTCATGGAAGCCGCAGCAAAAGGATCGAGAGCCCAGGGGGGAATCGTTCTAGGAATTCTCCCTGGCCGCGAGCGCGGAGCTGGCAACTCCTATTTGTCTATCGAGCTGACCACTGGCCTCGGCGAGTTGCGAAACGGCCTTCTAGTCAATCTCTGCGATGTCGTGATCGCAGTGGGGGGCAGCTGGGGGACACTTAGTGAAGTAGCTCTCGCCATGCGAATGGGGAAACCTACATTCACCCTTGACGGCTGGAGCATCAAGGCCAATCAAGATGAAGGCGAATCAACGCAAGTCGGCCGAGCTGCTACGGCGCTTGAAGCCGTGGAGATCGCACTTCAAGCACATGCCACCATGTCCACGTCAGAGGATATGTGATGTCGAGCCAGTCCGAATCCCCAAGCAACTCAGCGGAGCAATTATCGCACTTGTGGCAAGCCTACGACCTATCGCAGCGCCACTACGACTCGGATCTTCAGCTTTTTTCAAGCCGCATGAACCTCTTCCTACTGGTCCAGAGCGCACTAGTGGCCGTTGCTGCCAGCAGCAGATCTAGCCAATCCACACTAGGACGAAGCTCGCTGGCCGTCTTCGGCATTATGCTCTGCATAAGTTGGCTGTTAGTGGCAGTGAGCTCCTATCAATGGATCAAGACTTGGCGCGCGCACATGATCGGACTTGGAAGCAAGCTTGAAGAACTAATCGGAGTGCCGCTCTCTAGCGCTCTTTTCGTTCAGCCGCGACGCCGGGAAATCGCCGCCTCGAGACTCGGCCTCGACCGCGCGTTGGAATCACTCTCGTGGTATATCCGGCCAACACTGGTGATCTGCTTCCTCCCTGTCTTGTTTCTTTTTGGGTGGATCTACATCGGCTGGTGGCCTTAACTCCGGTCCGACGCCGGGACTGCAGTGGCCCGCTACACTCCCGTCACCACGTCCTGGGCGGCGGCTCCACCCTGTGTTGCGGACTGATCTAGCGGACACCACTCCAAGAAGATCGCGACCCCAGCATGTGAGAATCCGTGCTTCCCGAGCATTGAATCTCCAGAGCGCTCCAGCGCGAGGTTATCGCCGCCGACCCGCGCCCGAAAATCAAGATCCTGGAGAGCTTCACCGAATATAGTGAGCTTAATGGCCAGCACAGGATTGCTCAGAATGAGCGGCTGATCTCCAACGGCTCGATGATAAGTTATGCCCACGACCTCAGTCTCACAAAACCCGCCAGGTTCAATATTTGGCAGATTCCTGGCGCCGAAAATATTGTCGCGCAGAACAATACTGCCGTCATTTTTTCTCACCACAAACGGCGCCAGCTGTGCGGTATTCCAGCGCTCCACTTCCCTTCGACTAAGCCGGTCATCCGCCGCCGGATTGTCGACGGTAACTTCAAGCAACTGCAGTTCGCTCGGTGGCGCTCCTTCGATGGCATGGCCAAGCCATGGCGGAGAGGCGCTCCAAGAGGAGCTGGAGATGTTGTGCTTCTTGCTGTTAGTCGTACATACCGCCTTTAGCACCTTCCCCGGATCATGCCAGCTCAGCTCTATTCTCAGTTCAACACTCGAACTCATTCTGTCAATAGAGCCAATAGCATCACGCATTTGCTCTACATATTCCTGTGGAGAGTTGTGGCCCCACAGGGTCTTCATTACGAGCCCGGCAATATCTTTAACTAGAGCGGTCTTAAGGATGCCGTCGACGCAATATCCGAGAATTCCCGCAATTAGCAGAGCCTCTCCAATAGACCCCAGCAGCCGCCCATGCCACTCTTCGCCAGAATGAAGCCACACATTTACCAGTAGAATTAGAAGTAAGCCAACAATTGCAGATTCGGCCAGTAGCGCTCTCGGTGAGAGTAGATCCTTAATCCTATGATTTCCTGATTTTCTAGGCATTGCCGCCTCCCGAAAGTTCGGGCTGCTTCGCACTACTTCAAGCGTCCGCCTCAACCGAAAGTTCAGCAACTGCGAGCGAAAGGGCCAAATCCGTATGCTGAGCATCGCAACGACCTGTCGGGCCAGGCTCCGTATGGCGGGGCAGACGGGGCTTCGGCGTAGTCGGCTGGTGTCCGTTTCGTGATCATGTGAGCCGAGGAGCGCGAGGGGCGGCGTGGGTCCCGGCCGTTGCGGCGAAGGCCGGCGGCGATGTCGGTGACGCCGCCAAGTCGCAGTGCTCCGGTGGCGAGGTTGCGCCAGCTGGCCATCGCCCGGGGCGCGTTGCCGGTCCGCAGCTGGGAAGCATCCTCGGCGAACGTCGTATCTCTCACGTGGTGCAGGGCTTTGACCTTCCAGTGGTCGCGGATCAACTGCGCGAGCTGGGCGGGCGTGGCCTGTTCGGCGGGCGGCTCGTGACCACGTAGACGGTCTTGATGCGGGTCTTGCCCGTCTTGCGGTCGGTGCGGCGGCGCTTGAGCTGGACGGCTTGCCGGGCGCCGGGGGAAGAGCAGAGCAGGTGGGATCGGCGATGATGCGTCGGCAGGTACTGTCCTCCACTCGGATCACGGGGCGTCGAGAACTCCATGATCTTGGAAGCCGTGCCTGCCATATTTGCAGGGACCTCACCGAGCTGACAGACCATCACGAATCGGACGGCCTGCGACTATGCCGAAGCCTTGATTGCGCACCGCCCCGAGTTCTCGGGAGCTGGCCGTCAACAACCGCGCCTTCCTACGCCGGGTCGTCAAGCACATCGCGACTCATTACGAGATCCGCCAGTTCATTGACCACGGGTCAGGCCTGCCGACGCAGGACAACGTCCACCAAGTCGCCCAGCGGGTCGATCGCCACACCAAGGTGGTCTACGTCGACAACGACCCAGTGGTGCTGAGCCAGGGCCGGGCGTTACTGGATGAGAACGATGACGTCGCCATCGTCGCCGCCGACATGACCAACCCGGAGGCGATCCGGTCCCACCCCAAGGTGGACGGCTTCATCGACTTCACCCAGCCGGTGGCCGCCCTGTTCGTGTCGGTGCTGCATTGCGTGCCGGATCCTGAGCCGGCCCGCCTGCTGCGCGAGACGATCAAGCACCTGGCGTCCGGCAGCGTGGTTGTCATCTGCCAACTCGTGAGCGAGGACAGAGCCGTTCGCGACGGCGTGACTCGCCTCATGGCCGAGCAGACGAACAACAACTGGGGTCGAGTGCGGACCGAGGCGGAGGTCCGCACCTACTTCGACGGACTCGAGATCCAGCCACCCGGGCTCCTGGACGTCACCGATTGGCGACCTGACTCGGAGGTTCTGCCCCGCCAACGGACGCGGGAGTGGATCGAGTTCGGCGGCCTGGCCCTGGTCCCGTAACCAGACCAAGGGCCAGGCACGTGCATCAGAGCTGCTTCTAGAAGTGTTCCTTGGCTTCGAGCAGCAACTCACGGCTCTCCTGGCGCTCGGTGCCCATCGCCATGAGCTGCCACAGGAGCTCCTTGTACTCCTCCATCTCGGACACCTTGTGGGCCTCGCCCGGCGCCGGCCGCTCATCCGCGGTTGGGGTGCAGTAGTCCGCGCCCCGCAGCCGCTCGTTGTAGACGAGCTCGGGCAGCCCAGACCGACCGAAGTCGAGGTGGGTCAGCGAGGACACGGAGGAGGCGAAGGTGTGGTCGAGGGTGATGATCCGGACGCCGAAGCCGCGCGTGTCGGTCAGGTCGACCAGCCGCTGCAGCTGGTCGACCATGACCCGCGGCGAGCCAACCCGGCGGTAGAGCGTGCTGTACCCCAGGTAGAAGACTGAGCGCGGCGGCGCCACCAGGAATCGCTCCTGCCGCTCCTGGCGTAGGAGGAGGTATCGGTCCAACCGGTGGGCCTAGTGGCTCGGCAGCTCCCCTCGAAAGATCGCGCGCGCGTAGTCCTGGGTCTGGATCAGCCCCGGAACGATCTTGGCCTCGTAGGTGATCAGCTTGATGGCCGCCGACTCCAATGCCATCAGCCGCTCGACCCAACTGCTGAGCACGTCGCGGTAGGAGTGCAACCAGTTCGGCTGGGCCGCATGGCGAGCCAGCTCCTCAACCACCTCGGCAATCTGGGGCTCGGCCTTGTAGAACCGCAGCAGGGCCCGGCCGACTGAGCTTGGCCTGGCACAGCCGGTTGTCGATCCCCTCGACAACCTTCTTCAGCGTCCTGGCGCCACGGAGCGCCTTTAGCTGCAAGCCGAGGAGCAAGCCAGCGGCTGTGGGGTTCTGCTCCGGATCGGCGCCCGGCCTGCGAAATGCGATGAGATTATCGGCGTCAAACTGATCACCGCATTCTGGCGTCACACGGCCCTCCCACAGAAGACGAAACATGGCAAGTCTTCCACACCGGAGGGCCGCGTGTTGCCCATGTCAAATTATCGAACTAGACGGTCACAGTGAGATCAGATGATCGAATTCACCGGCACGGGCACCTGCCAGGAAAGCCCGCATCTCGGCGCTGGTGAAGATCAGTGCCGGACCCGTCGGGTCGGTGCTGTTGCGCATCGCAACGCCCCCGTTCACCAGCGCACCGAGCTCAACGCACTGACCGTTGAGGTTACTCGCGTTCGCCTTGACCCATGCCGTGGGAACGCTGTCCGCCGGCACGCCGTTCCTGTACTTGTTCATGCCAATCTCGCCTTCCACTCGTACGAAGAGGAGCTTTTCGGACTCACATGCCAACCCGCCTGAAGTCGCAGGTCGGTGGCCTTCTGCAATTACAGCTGCAATTGCAGGAGGCCAGGACGTGAATGGTACCTACCAAAAATCGAACAGCGCGTGCGGCCATATGGGTGATTACATAAGGCAGATTGGATTACCAGCAGCAACGTTTCTGGTCACCGGGGGCGCGCCACCCCAATCCGCTCCTCCAGGCCCCGGCGACCGAACCATGATCCGGCTGCGGCTGGCGGTCGAGCCGCCGCGAGGTCACGGTCCGGTGCGATCCACGCAAGGCGACGGGTTGACCCGCGCCGAGAGGCCCACGCGAAGCGGATCCGCGCGCCTTGAGGTTCAGGACTGCCGCTATCCTGCCCGCCCCGCCCTCCCTCGGCTCGGGTATCACTCTGAGTAGCCGTCACTCACGGTAAGCCTTGACACCGGAGTGACCGAAGCGCCTACTGAAAGAACGACAGAGCGGCATGCCGTCCAGAGGGGCGGATATGAACAGCAAAGTTCGGCTGCGGGGCCGGATCGAGGCCCTGTTGGCAGTGGTGAGTGGAATCGTCTTCGTGGTCACGCTGGCCTGGCCCGACTGGATCGAGTCGGTCTTCGGCGTCGATCCGGACCAGCACAGCGGCGCCCTCGAATGGGTCATCGTCGCGCTCGCGTTCTGCGCCACGGCCGGCTTCGCGCTGCTGGCCCGGATCGAGTGGCGCCGGCCCCGCGGCCTGCGCACCGAATAGTCTGGCAGCGAACAGTCCGGCAGCGCAGGTGATTGGGGGGCGGATGGTGGAACTCCCGCGCGGGGCGGCCGACGAGCACGGCCGCCGGGCCGTGGTGCACGACCGCGACGGCACGTTGATCGCCCTGCGCCTGACGGACGGTACGGTGCTGTGGCGCCGCGGCCGGGACCTGCGGCCCCTCGCGGTACTGGACCGGGTCGTGGTGGCCCTGCGGGTCACCGAGAGTCCGGCCCCGGCGGCCGTGGTGGTGGCGCTCGATGCCGGGGACGGCAGCGAACACTGGACCTCGCCGCCGCTCCGGCTGCCGGACTGGGCCCGGCCCGAGCTCGACGACACGTCCGCGTTCACACTGACCACCGAGGCCGCCGGCCCGGACCGGCTGGTCCTGCAATGGACCGCGCGCACGGCCTACTCCGGCGGCGCGCCGCCGGACGAACTGTGGCTGACGGAGTCCGCCCGCGCGGCGCGGGGCACGGCCCGGCTCGACCTCGGCGGCCCGGTGCCGGAACTCACCGACGACGGCCCCACCGCCGAACCGCCCACCGCCCCCGAGCCGGCCGTCCAGACCGCCTTGGCCGCCCAGACCGTCCAGGCCCCGCTCGCACCCGACGTGCTGCGGGCCACCCGGATCGGCGACCTGCGGATGGAACTCGCGCTCGGCCCCGGCACCGGTGCCATCCTGCTCCGTGCCGTGGACGTCCGCACCGGTTCGGCGAACTGGGAGGTGCAGCTGGACGCGACGAGCCCCCGCCTCCCCCCGCCGCTTCCGCCGTGAACACGGCCGCGCACGGCTCACCCCTCAGGAGCACATCATGACCATCTCGGACGAAGAGCTGGCCCAGGCCAAGGAAATCAGCGTCGAGCAGGTCCAGTACCTGTGCAGCAACCGGGGCACCACCAACGACACGCTCAGCCGGCTGCCACGTGAGGCGCTGATCCGCGCCCTGATCCGGGTCGACTACCCCGACCTGCCCGCCGCCCGCGCCGAGTTCCGGCTCCAGCAGGCGCTCGGCGACTTCGGCGCCCTGCCGCCGCCGCACGCGCTGGGCCGGGCTCAGGAGCAGCTGCGCGCCCTGATGGAGCGCGAAGCGCCGGCGGAGCAGACGGCCGGCGTCCCGACCGGCACGCGGACCGGCGAACCCGCAGAGCCCGCGGCGCCGGGCGAACCCCAACCGACCGCCGGCCTGTCCCGGGCCGGCTGGGAGTGGCTGGGCCCCGGGAACATCGGCGGCCGCACCCGTGGCATCGTCGTGCACCCCAAGCAGCCGGACCGGATGTGGGCCGTGAGCGCGGGCGGTGGCGTTTGGCACACGGAGAACGGCGGTCAGCGGTGGGATCCGGTCGACGACTTCCTCGACAACCTGTCATGCTCCTGCATCGCGATGGACCCAAGCAACTCGTCGACGATCTACGTCGGCACCGGGGAGAGCTTCGGGAACGCCGACGCCATCCGCGGCAACGGCCTGTTCCGCACCACGGACGGCGTCACCTGGGCGTCAATCCCCGCCACCCGCATCCCGGGGCTGCGCGGCGTGAACCGGATCGCGGTCTCCGCCGACGGCCACGTGGTCCTCGCGGCCGGACCGGCCGGGATCTTCCGCAGCACCGACGCGGCAAGGGCCCAGTGGGACGTGGTGCTGCCCCGCAAGGTCGGGTACGTCGGATTTAACCCCACCGACAGCGCCAAGGCGGTCGCGGGCACGCTGGACGGCGAGGCCCTGTTCAGCGGCGACGGCGGTGCCACCTGGACCGCCTCGACGCACACCACCTGGTCGGGCCGGGTGGAGCTGGCGTACGCCGCCAAGGACCCCGAGATCGTCTACGCCTCGGTGGAGATGAAGGACCAGGCCGAGCCGGGCGAGAAGCGCGGCACCGGCCGGATCTGGCGGTCACGCGACGGCGGCCGGACGTACCAGGCCCGCGAAACCCTCGCACTCGACGGCCGCCGGGCCAAGTACCTGGGCCCCCAGGGCTGGTACGGAAACACGATCTGGGCGGGCGACCCGGAGGACGAGGACCTGCTGATCCTCGGCGGCGTCAACCTGTGGCGCAGCGACAACGGCGGCGACAAGCTCAGGGAGATCAGCACCTGGCAGAGCCCGGACTCGGCGCACGCCGACCAGCACGCGATCGTCTCGCACCCCGACTACGGCGCCGACAACCGCATCCTCTTCTTCGGCAACGACGGCGGCGTGTTCCGGGGTGACCTCGATCTGGTCGGCAGCGACCCGCCGGGCGATCCCTTCGTGGCCGGCTGGACCGAACTGGACAACAACTACGGCGTCACCCAGTTCTTCGGCGGCGCCGGCAACAGCACCTCCGGCACGATCGTCGGCGGCGCCCAGGACAACGGCTCGCTCCGCTTCACCCCCGCGAACGGCACCGAGCAGTGGTCGAAGTTCTTCGGCGGTGACGGGGGCACGTGCGCTGCGGACCCGGACGACGAGAACTTCTTCTACGGCGAGTACGTCTTCCTGGCCATCCACCGCAGCACGGACGGGGCGTCCACCAACGGCGAGCTGACCGGCAGCAACTACATCCACGGCCAGTTCTTCAACCCCGCACTGGGCCCCAGGGGAGCCTGGGACTGGAAGCCGCCGCCGTTCCGCATCGAGGACGCCAAGAACGGGCCGACCGCCCGCACGGCCCTGTTCATCGCCCCGTTCGTCATCGACCCGAACGACTCCGACCGCCTCTACGCTGGCGGCCAGTCACTGTGGCGGACCGACGACGCCAAGGCGCCGAACACCCCCACCTCCGGCCCGAGATGGCTGGAGATCAAGCCCCCGGCTGACGGGAACGCCCTGATCAGCGCACTGGCGGCGACCCCGGGCGCCCCCGGCACGGCCTGGGTGGGCCACACCGACGGCAAGGTCTTCCGCAGCACCGACGCCGACGCCACCGCGGCCGCGCCCGCCTGGCAACAGGTGGGCGCCACCGAACCGGCCCTGTTGCAGCCGCAGCGCCTCTGCACCTGCATCACCGTCCACCCGGCGCACCGGGACACCGTCTACGTCTGCTTCGGCGGCTTCGAGCGCGACAACCTCTGGGTCACCGAGGACGCCGGCGCGCACTGGCGCAGCCTCGCCGGCGCGCTACCGCATGCCCCGATCCGCGCGCTCGCCGTGCACCCGGCGCACGAGCGGTTCCTGTACTGCGGCACCGAGGTCGGCCTTTTCGCCAGCGCGGACGCGGGTGCCACCTGGTCGCCCACTAACGAGGGCCCGGCCAACTGCTCGGTTGAGGACCTGTTCTGGATGAAGGACGGCGGTGCGGACGTGCTGGTCTGCGTGACGCACGGCCGGGGCATGTTCCGCATCAAGCTGTAGCCGGAGGCGAGGGCCTGGCCACGGGACGAGAGAGCTGTGCGTGGACCGACTACCCCGGCCTGATCACGGCCGTGGACAGCTGGCCCACCGGTCATGGTGCATGCCCTCCACTTAGCAACCGAAAATCCTGCGCTGGGGTTGACTCACGTGATTGGGTTAAGGATCGCTGTCGCTTCTGTATCGGCCGTGGCCCTCGGATTGTTCACCAATGCAGCATCCGAGGGAGGAGCGAATCGCTGGATTTGGATCACGGCAGCCATTTGCGCGGCGCTTGTGGCTGCTGCCATCGGAACACCTCACTTGATTAACCGACTTCGATGGCGCCAGCCTGTCGGGATATCCTCATTCCCTGCGCGCATCACCGAGAACAGTCGCATAGCCACATGGTGGGCATTAGCCTATCCAATCAGCAATGAAGATATCGTGCGCCTAAATTACACCATTTTCAATATAGAAGACTGGGGTCGCCGCTTTAAGGAATTCGATCATTGGATATATGCCCATGGTGGCGGCGATGTGGGCAGAAGCGAGCGGTACATCGTCTTCCAGGGCCTCGACACCCCGGTGACAATCATCGGTATGTGGGCACGTGTGCGCGAAAGGGCAGAAGTGCTCAGCGGAACCTTCGTTTCGGTCGGGCTGGGTGGAGGCGGGGAGCTGCTCCGCATAGAACTGGATCTGGACGAGAGACACCCGTCTGCGGCGTACTTTGGCAATCACGCCATCACGATATCTTCTGGCGAAACCGTGCCATTGGTTCTGAAGGCGACGGCGACCCAGAGCTGCGTCACCTGGGACTTGGTCATAGATGCGATTGTTGAACGAAAGAGAAAGCAGTTTATCCTGACGTCAGAGAAGGGACTACTCAGGACAACTGGCCTTCCGTGCCATAAGCCCATTTTCTGCGATTGCCTCGACCACCCCTTCGAGACGGAGGTGCAAATAAATGGCCTCCTGCTCGTACGCAAGTAAGGTCAAAGCACGAAGCAGTTGCCGCATGGTTGGCTGCGGCAGCAGGTCATCCAGGGACACCACGGCTATCAGTACGTCCAGGACGTCCCGGTACCCCGATACTCCTCCACCGGGATCGGATGGACACCATGCCGCATGCGGTCGGTGTAGAGCAGGCCGCCAAGGTGGTCGATCTCGTGGGCAATGAGGCGGGCCAGGCCGAACTCGTAGGTGACGGTGGTGACGGTGCCGTCCAGCGCAGTGGCGGTGACCTCCATCCGCAGCGGTCGGGGGACCATGCCGCGCACGTCGAAGAAGCTGAGGCAGCCCTCGTACTGCTCATCCATCTCATCGGAGACAGCCGTCACCTTGGGGTTGAGCAGGATGATCGGCTCAGCGCCGGCGGTCGGCGGCAGCACGATGGCGGCGGCTCGCGGGATGCCGATCTGCGGGGCGGCGGTACCCGTGCCCTTGGCGAAGGAGTGGACGCGGCCAATCCGGTCAATGGCGCCGAACAGCTCGTCGATCACGGCCTGAGCGGCCACAGCCTCAGCCGGCAGGTCGAACGGCTCGGCCGGCCGGTGGAGGACGGGAGTGCCCTGCTGGATGACGCCGAGGGACTGCATCTGCTGGCTGGGCCGCACCAGGGTCACCTGATCTCCTTGGTCTGCTGCGGGGTGGTGCGGGAAGGGGGTGGCGTCCGCCGGCATTGAGATCACGCGATGCTGTTCTCTCGTCCCCGCTCAGCCCCCATGTTTAGGAGCACGTCGCGGTGCTGCCACGCCAGCTGAAGGAGCGCTGCTCCAGCTGGCTGCATCGGCTCGCGGGCGGTCAAGCGCTCCACCTGTTCAGCCGTGAACGGAATCCCCACCGCGTGCCCGGTGCCGTCTTCCAGCTGCACGCGGTGGCCTTCGTCGTTGGTGGAGACGATCCGCGCGAAGGTCTCGTCGAACAGTTCGGCGTCGAACACCGCGACGGTCAGCATGTCGGTGACGAGCGTGAGCGGGTCCATGCCCAACCCCAGCCAGTACACCCGGAGCGTTCCGGCCGCTCGGGCCGCGCTCAGGGCCTGGTTGAACGGCCAGGCGTCGTAGTCAATGGGGCGGGTGTCGCTGCCGTAGTCTTCGCTGCTGCCGAGCAGTTCCTCGCTGAGCTCGCGGACGATGGCCCGCCACAGGTCGAAGTCGTTGGCCTCGTTCCACGGCGCGTCGTGGGAGGCCTGGAACATACCCACCGGCATGACCTGGAAGAGGCCGCCGCCGCTCGCGACCTTCGCTGGATCGCGCCAGTGCAGGACGAACTCCGCCGAGCCGGTCTGCCGGTCGTAGCGGATGGCGAGCGTGCTGACGGCGGCCATGACCGGCCGCCGGCCGAGGTCAGTGGGGTCGCCGATGGCGGCCCGGAACGGCGTAGTGCTCAGGTCGGTCATCGGTTGGTCAGGCGCGGCCAGGGCAGCGGCAGCGTACTCGTGAGCCGCGGCCTCGCAGACGTTGATGACGTCGAAGTAGTGGCCGCGGCCAAAGGTGAGCGTCGGCTCGGTGGCGTCCTCCGCTACCTCCAGCAGCCGGTAGCAGCCGCGGTTCTCGAACAGCCGCGGCTTGGCCAGGTCGCGGACCGCGTCGGCGTAGAAGGTGTACGGGGCGCCGTCGGCCCGCCGGGCGCGGGTGGCGTCCAGCTCGGCACCGCTGCCGTCGATGGGAGCCACTGGGGTCTGTTCCTGCCACCGCAACCGGACCTGCTCCAACGGCACGGGCGCGTCGGGAATCCAGTGCTTGCGTGCCAGCACCCGCCCGCCGGGGGCGAATTCATGGAGGGCCCGGCCAGCCATAGCCGTCTGGGTCAGCTCGAACCGGCTGCGGTTCAAGTAGTCCCGGACCTGCCGCCACTGGGCCTGGCTCGCCTCCGGCGTGGTGGCCTGCTCCGGCTGACGTGTGGTGGACACTGCGCTCCTTGAAGTTGTGGCAGCTTGCCAGCGACCAGCCTACGAGCCGAGCAACAGGTCGCGGTGCTTCCAGGCCAGAGCCAAGCATGCCGCGCCCGGAGGCGCCATGGGTTCGTTCGCGAGGAACTGGCTGATGTTCTGCTTGGTGAACGGGATGCCAGCGGTGGTGTCTTGACCATTCCAGCGGGTGACGGTCACGCCTTCGGCGTTGGTCTGCACCACCTCGCCAAACAGCTCATCGAAGACGTCGTCGGCGATGACGATGGCGCTCGGGATCGTCGCGGCCAGGGTGAGGGCGTCGCAGCCGACGCCGAAGCAGTAGGCCCGCAAGCGCCCCGCGGCGCGGGCCCGTTGCAGCGCCCGGTACAACGGCCAGCGCTCGTAGTCCAGCGGCCGGCTGCTGGAGCCGTCGTACTCCGGCGCGCCCAGCAGCTCCTCGTTGAGCTCGCGGACGATGTTGCGCCACAGGTCGAAGTCGGGGCCAGCAGGGTCACCCATGACAGTGCTGGGCTGGAACTCCCCTGCGGGGATGGTGTCGTACAGACCGCCGGCGGTCGCGACCTTGCCAGGGTCGCGCCAGTGCAGCAGGAAAGTGGCCTCGCCGGACGGCCGGAGGCGCAGGAGCAGCGTGGTGATGGCCGGCACCACGGCCCGCAGCTCCAGGTCGAACGGGTCGTTGACCAGCCGCCGCAGCGGGAGCGCGCCCCAGCTCACTCCCCGGGTGTTGCGCTCAGCGGCAGCCGCAGCCGCGAACTCGTGCCCGATGGCTTCGGAGACGTCGAGCTTGTCGAAGTAAGTCGCCAACCCGAATGACAGCTCCCCCCGGCCGTCTGCGGACCAGTTGACGCCGGTCAGCCGGTAGCTGGGGCGGTTCTCGAACAGGGACGGCGCATCGATGTAGCGCACGGCCTGGGTGTAGCGATCGAAGTGACGGCCCGGGGCGCGCAGCGGCAGGGTCTGACGAGCCTCAGGCTCGCTGCCGTCGACCAGCGAGAGTTTCGGGCTTCCCGTCCACGTCAGCCGGACGCGGTCGAGTAGCACCGGCTCGGGTGGGCACCACCGGGTGGTTGTCAGCAGCGACGCGCCCGCCAGACGAGCGTCAACCGAGTAGAGCTGGCTCGCGGCGGCGGCCAGCTGCGCGCGGTGGGTGTTGAGATACCGGCGGGTAGCTCGCCAGGCGTCTTGGCTGCTCTGGACGTCGGGCGAGTCGGGCCGCAGCTCGCCATTGGTCGGCGGCTCCTCCGACCGCGGCGGCGGCACAGCCCCCGGCAGGCTGAACCACAGCCACTCGGGTGGCATCCCAAGAACCCGGGCGTAGTGGACCAAGTTGACCAGGTCCGTCACCGGCGGCCCGGTCTCAATACGGCTGATCTGCGCCTGGGTTAGTCCCAGCCACTGACCGAGCAGGCTCTGCGGGACGCCCCGCGGACCGTGGCGGGCCGTGTGGTCTGGATGGGAGCGGTAGCTGCGGAGAACGCGCCCCATATGGCGGGCCGCGAAGGCTGCCCTGAGTGCTTCGGTCGCCCAGAACTCGGCTGTCGCTACCGGCGGTTGAGGAGCTGGGGCTGACCCGCCTAGTGACTGGCAAGGCGAGCATCGCAGCCCTGGGTGATCGGCCGCGAGCCGCGCTCCGCACCGGTCGCACTGCCGCACGGTTGCTCTGTTCGCCGTCGCCATTGTCGGCCGCCCGATCCCGCAGTCTTGATCCCAGATCGCTCCTGACCAGCAGTATATGGATCGTTGCGGACCGTGTCCGTCGATCTATACATGCCGTGTATGTGAGGCACCCCATCCCGGCATGGCTCTGGCTGGGTGCCGCGGCCACAGTGGTTGTTCCGCTCACCCCGTCTCGCCAGAAGCGAGCTCTGTCGCGATGCCGAGATGAGTCCAACCCCTCCTGCCGCCCAGGGAGGCACTTCCCGTGCCCAACGAAAACCATCCTGCTTTTAGTCAGTTGGCGCTGGCTGACACCCCCAACGCCGTGTCCTGGGCTCGGCGACACACTGTCGATGTCCTGCGCCACTGGCGAGTTCTAACCAGCTTCATCGACACAGCTCAGCTGGTGGTGTCGGAGTTGACCACCAATGCTTTGCGTCGTCTCGGGCCGGCTGAACAGGCCACGTCGTACTCGGCGCTGACGCCGGTCAGCACGATCACGTTGACGCTGCGTCTGGATGGTCACCGGCTCCTGCTGCTGGTGCACGACTACCAACCCGAGGTGCCCGTGCTCAAGGAAGTCGGCCTGGACGCTGAGAACGGCCGCGGTGTCTTCCTGATTGCCCACATGAGTGCCCGCTGGGGCTTCTACGTTCCGGCGACGGCGTCCGGCAAGGTCGTCTGGTCGGAGCTGCTGTTGGAGGCTTCGACCGCTCAGCCGCCGGCCCCCGCTGCGGGGCTCCAGCGTTCGCCGTTCGAGAAGGATCCGGCCTCGTCGCTCCTGGCGGCCAAGACGCTCGTCGGACTGCGGGGACTGTAGATGACGCTGGCATCCGCACTGACTGCGCATCACGAGTCGCTCGCACCAGCCCAGCTGGCATCACTGCTACGGGCTCCGGCCGCCAGGCGTAGCTACCTCTGCCAGTGCGAGCTCGTCCTGGTCCGTGGCGGGCAGCTGGCTCAAGGGGTGCCGCTGCGCCATCTCGCGGAGTCGCCCGGTCAGGCCATGCGCTGGCTGCGTCGAGCGGTTCGGCGGCTGGCCCCGACACTGGACGAACACACCGAGCGGCTCGCCACTGAGTGGTTGGCCGACGCGGCCAGCTACCACGCGGCCGTCCTTGGCCTGCTCCACGGCGAGGCGATCTTGCTGGCGTTGCCCTCGGACGGCCTGCGCCTCCAGATCGAGGCCCGACCGGTGATCACCCTGACCACCGTGGCGGCCCCGGCCGCTTCCTGATCTTCCCAACCACCACCTCCCGGACGGGCTCTTTCGCCCGCCAGGTGAGCCGTCATGCCCGCATCTCACACCAGAGAGAAACGAGGCTCGAATGACTACCACCACTGCGCGACCCGTACCGCAGGTCGACCGGCTGGCTGAAGCGATCCAGCTGGCGCTGCCCGAAGCCCCAGCCGCCGTGGTTGCTGGCGCTGCCCGGCTCCTCATCGCGCCGCCCCGGCTGCGGCGGCACCTCGAACACCACCTGGCCGGTCAGATCGACCGCATCCGGGTGACCGGCACCTTGGACCGACGGCTGGTGCTCATCGAGCGGCCGGACGCGAAGTGGGTGGTGGCCGACCTGTCGGGTCAGCCGCACGACGCGCGGCACTGGCCGAGCTGGACGGGCGACCACCTCGACCTTGAGACGCCGGGCTCCTGGCTGTCGCTGGCCGTCATGGACGACTACGCCGCCCACCGCTTCAGCCGGCCGCAGCTGCTGCTGGCGGCGCTGTACCACCCGGAGTACTTCCCCCTGCCGCGGTTCCCGCTCGGCATCTCCGACGTGGCCCGAGCCGGCCGCTCAACCCTCATGGGCGAGGTAACGCTGGCCGACATGCAGCTCGGCGTCACCGTGGCCGATCTGGTCAAGGCCGTCGCTCAGAACGCCCCCGACATCCTGGGCATCTCGGCCACCTTCGGTCAGCACGACCTCATGACCGAGTTACTGGACGCCGCCTACGGCTTGGCTGAGCCGCCGCTGGTGGTGGCCGGCGGCAGCCTGACCGCCCGCAACGAAGCGCTGTTGCTGGAGCAGTACCCCGATCTGCTCAACGCCCGGGGCGCTGGTGAGGCCACCATCCAAGACGTGCTAGCCCACTGGCACGGTGATATCCCGCGCCAGGCCATCCGCGGCATTGGCTACAACGGGGCGGCTCGTGGCGCCGGCACCTTGGCCATCGGCCGGCGGCGGACGGCCAAGCCGGTGTCCAGCTCCCAGGACGACATCTTCCCCGAGCTGGACCTGCTGCCCGACACCTTTGAGCACCACGGCGTCGGCCAGGTGGAAGGCTCGCGCGGCTGCACCAACTACTGCTCGTTCTGCCCGCGCGGCCACAAGGGCCAGTGGTTCGGCGGCCACCCCGAAGCCTTTCCCTGGCTGCTGGACGAGATGGGCCGGGTCTACGACCACTACCCCCAGATCTCGCGGACGCTCTACCTAGATGATCAATTCCAAGGGGTCGTTGGACGGTCGTAGGCAGTTTCGCTTCGTCGGATCGGTCTGCGAGAGTTTGGCCATGAGTGACGTTGTTATCCGTCGGGCCGAGTCCGATGACGCGACCGCGCTGGCAGCCATGCGCTGGCGGTTCAAGGTGGAGGACGGCGGAGATGAAGTCCCGCAGAACGAAGAGGAGTTCACCGCCGAGTGCGAGCAGTGGCTGCGTTCCCGGATGGTCGGGCCGTGGCGTGCCTGGGTTGCGGAAGTGGGCGGTCGGCCCTGTGGTCACGTGTTCGTGTGTCTTGTGGAGAAGGTCCCCAGTCCCTACCCGGGTTCCGACGCCCTGGGCTACGTGACGAACTTCTACGTCGCCCCTGAACAGCGCAATCGCGGTCTGGGCAGGGCCCTGCTCGACGAGGCCACCGGCTATGCGCGCGTTCGCGGCCTGGATACGTTGATCGTGTGGCCGTCCGAGCGCAGTGCGCCGCTGTACCGGCGCTGCGGATTCGACGGACCGGACGAGCTCCTCGAACAGCCTGTCGCGCCCAGCTGAGCGAAGTTCTCGCACTGACAGCGCGGACGATGCGAGGGCGCCCAAGGTCAGTCTGTGACGAACGACCTGGACACCCTCGCGACCGCACTCTATGTGAAGACCGACGACCTGCTGAAGGACTCGCCGCAATTCGCCCCGCAGCGTCCGGCCGTGGGCATCGTGCCGCAGCTCAGCGACGCCGAGCTGGTAACGCTGGCGATGATGCAGGCGATGCTCGGTTTCACCTCCGAGGCCCGCTGGCTGCGCCACGCCGGCGCCCACCTGCGCCACCTCTTTCCGTACCTGCCCCAGCAGCCCGGCTACAACAAGCGGCTGCGCAAGGCTGCCGACCTGATCCGCCGGCTCACCCGGGCACTGGCCCGCGACACCACACTGTGGAGCGACGACGTGTGGGTGGCGGACTCCACGCCCGTCGAGTGCGGCCGCTCCCGCGAGACCGTCAAACGCTCCCACCTCGCCGGATGGGCCCAGTACGGATACTGCGCCAGCCACTCGCGCTACTTCTGGGGACTGCGGCTGCACCTGGTCTGCACCCTGCACGGCCTTCCGATCGCGTTCGCACTCACCGGGGCCAAGGCAGACGAGCGCGAGACCCTCCTCGACCTGCTCGCCGTCGAACCCCGCCTCACCGCCGAACACCCGGGACAGACACTGATCGGAGACAAGAACTACTTCGGCCGAGAGTTCGAACAGCGGCTCGCCGACCTGGACATCCGCCTCCTGCGACCGGCCCGCAAGGGCGAGCCACAGCGAGCCGGATCACAGCTGTTCAAACCACTGCGCCAGGTCATCGAGTCGGTCAACGAGACCTTCAAGGGCCAGCTCGACCTCGAACGACACCGAGGCCGCACCCCCAACGGTGTAACCGTCCGAGTCCTGCAACGCATCCTCGCGCTCACCGCCGCGATCTGGCACAACGACCGCACCGGCCAGCCGACCATGCGCACGCTCACTGCCTACGACCACTAAGCCCCTTGGAATTGATCATCTAGGCGGCCAAGGCTTTCACCGATAGTTGGCCATTTGGGAGGTGGCTGGCGGAGAGCGGTTGCGATTCGTCGTTAGCTGCAGGTGGAGTGGTAGGGGAGCATGGAGAGGTGTTGCTGCCACTGTTGGCGGGTCAGGGTGTCGGTGTTCGTGCAGATTTGTTTGACGGACTGGTCCGCTCCCAGTGGCCACAGCCGCACCGTGTTGTCGTAACCGCCGGTGGCGACGGTTTGGCCGTCTGGGGTGAACGCCAGTGAGGAGAGTACGGCGGTGCTGATGGCGAGGGGTTGACCGATCGCGGCAGGGTGGGCCGGGTCTGTGACGTTCCACAGGCGCACACTGGTTCCGGCTGTGGCGAGGGTGTGCCCGTCGGGGCTGAAGGCAACCGCTTGGACGGGGCTGGTGTAGCCGCTGAGTGGTTGGCCGAGGGGGGTGGGCTGGGCATGGTCGGAGACGTTCCACAGCCGGATCGTGCCGTCGGTGACGCCTGTGGAGGTGGTGGTGACAAGGGTCCGGCCGTCCGGGCTGAACAACAGCGAACCGGAGCCCCCGTTGAGGGGCGGTCCGGATCGGGTCGGACGGTCCGGATCGGTCACGTCCCACAACTGCGTCGTGTCGTTGACGTAGCGGCCGGAGACAGCGAGGGTCCGCCCGTCGGGGCTGAACGCGATCGTGCCGCCCACACTCACGGCGCCGGTCGGCAGCTGGCCGCGCAGGCGGACACCGGTCAGGTCCGACACGTCCCACAGCCTCACACTGTTGTCGCCGCCGCTGATGCCGGTTGAGGTGGAGGTGGCGAGAATGCGTCCGTCGGGGCTGAACGCCACCGTGCTGACGCCGGCGGAGAAGTTCGTGATCCGGGCGGCAACGGCGGGACGGGCGGGTTCTGCCAGATTCCAGAGGGTCACGCGCTTGTCGCCGTAGGCACTGGTGGCGAGAGCGCGTCCGTCGGTGCTGAGGGCCATGGATGTGATGGTGCTGTCGGAGTCCTGGATCCGGCCGAGAGGGGTGGGGCGGGCCGGGTCCGTGGTGTTCCACAGCCGTACGGTGAGGTCGGTGGAAGCGGTGGCGAGGAGGTGCCCGCCTGCGCCGAACAGCGTTTCTGTGACGACGTCGGTGTGGCTGGTCAGCACGGCGGTGGGCAGGTGCCACAGTCGTATGGTGTGGTCGTCGGAGGCGGTGGCGATGGTGTGCCCGTCGGGGCCGAACGCCACGGAGCGGATGGCGGCGGTGTGGCCGGCCAGGGGAGGTGCGAGAGACGTGGAGCGTGCAGGGTTCGCGGTGTTCCACAGCCGCATGGTGTGGTCCGCGAAGGTGGTGGCGAGAATGTGTCCGTCCATGCTGAACGCCACTGTGGAGACGGCACTGGCGGAGCCCGTCAGGGGGCTGCCCTGCGCGACGACGTGGGCCGGGTCGCCCACGTTCAGCAGGCGTACGCTGCCGTGATCGGAGGCGGCGAGCGTGCGGCCGTCCGGGCCGAACGCCAGCGAGCTGACACTGGTCCAGATCTTGCCGAGCGGCACCGCGCGGGCGGGGTCCGCGACGTTCCACAGGCGTGCCCCGTCCTCCGCGGAGGAGGTGGCGAGGGTGCGGCTGTCCGGGCTGAACGCCACCGCGTTCACCGCCGAGGTGTGCCGGAGGGGCGGGCCCAGCGGCGCCGGGTGCGCGGGGTCGGTCACGTCCCACAGCTGCTCGTCCTCGACCTCCCTGCTGCCGGTGGCGAGGATGCGTCCGTCAGGGCTGAACTGCAGCGGGCCCATGGGAGTGTTGGCGAGGGGCTGGCCGAGCCCGCGGGGACGAGCCCGGTCCGTCACGTCCCACAACTGCACCGTGTCGACGGCGTTGACGCCGGCGGTCGCGAGAGTGTGTCCGTCAGGGCTGAACCTGACTGCGCTGACCCCGTTGCGGACCCGGACGGGCTCTCCGAGCAGCGCGGGATGCGCGGGGTTCGCCATGTCCCACAAGCGCAGGACGTTCTTGGCGCCGTCGGAGCCCACGGCGGCGAGGGTAAGTCCGTCGGGGCTGAACGTCACCGCATGGACGCTGCCGGGAAAGTCGCTCAGGACGGTGGACAGCGGCTTGTTCGCGTCTTCGAGCAGGCGCGTGTAGTGATCCCCGGTAGGGCTGAGGCGGTATGCCTCGATGTCGATCCTGGCTGCGAGCGAGGGGTCGGTGGCGCGGAGCTGATCCGCTCGGGCTGTCACCTGGCTGACCAGGGCGCTGTGCCGACCTACTTGTGCCAGGTCGCGCTGGTGGAGGGCGTATGCCCCGGCCGTCACGGCGGCGAGGACGAGAGCCGAGACGGCGATGCGGCCGGTACGGAACTGCCGGGCGTACCGATCGGCTTCGCGCAAGGTGGCAGCGAACCTCACATCGCCGGGACGGGGAGCTGCTGCGGAGACTTCGAGCCGGTTCGCCTCGGGCGCCACCAGGCGAAAGCCCTTGCGGCGCACGGCAAGCAGCTTGGCGTCCAGGCCGGCGACCCTGAGCAAGCGGCCGTCCGCGTCGACAGCGCCGGTCACCGCAGTGCGCGGGCGCAGGCCGTAGAAGACATCGCGGAGCCGGCCCGCTCCGGGCCGCCGCAGCAGGGCCTGGAGCCCGAGCGCGAAGGCCACGCCGAGCGAGGGGCCCTCGATCAGGTCCGGAGCCGCGGGTTCGACGGACAGAACGATCCGCCACACCACGCAGCGGCCTTCTCGTCGCGGACCGGCCAGGCGCCAGGCCGAGCCCAGCGCTGCGGCGAACTGCCCGTTCGGGCTGCGCACCCCGTCCATCGTTCGAGGGTCGGGATACAACCCTGCAGGTCCCGGGGGGAACTCGCGCAGTTCCAGAATGCCGGTGACACCCTCAGCGGTCGGGACCTCTGGGCCTGGTTGGGATGAGCGGCCGAAGACCACGGGGACCCGGACGGCGGGGCGCTTGTGAGGTGCGATGCCCGCCATCATGAGCGCGGCGATCACCAGAAGTCCCTCGGCAGCCGACGACGGCCCGCCCGGAGCGGGGGCTTGGCATAGCTGCCGGCTCCGTTGCAGGAGCGCGTCGATTCCGCCGGCGAGACGGGGCGAGAGTTCGGCGAGTCGCTTGCCGGAGGGTTGTGCGGGTCCGGGAGCGGCCACGGAGTACAGCAGTCCGCTGCCCTCCCACGCTCCGAGCAGCCGCAGGAGTGCGCTGTCGTGGTCCCCTGTACCTTCCTTCGGTGCGACGAGCGCCCTGGCCAGGAGGAGGGGGTGATCGGCGCGCACCACCGCTGCGTGTTGTTGGTCCGATGCGGTCGCCCCGAGCCAGGCTCGCAGTTCCTCGCAGCCGTGGCCGGCGAGCCACGCCGGGTCGTCACGAACCGCCTCGCTGCAACAGCTCCACCACAGCGCCGACTCGCCCAGCAGCTCGCGGACTGCGGCCTGCGGGCCGGATGCGCGCTCAAGCACGTTCTCGACCGTTGTCCGAGCCGTGGGTCCGCCACGGGTCCCCGGCCGGCGCCAGCCCGTTCGGCGTGTCGCCGCAGCCTCCGGGATGGCTGCATCCCCTGTACCCGCGCGATGCCTGGGTCCCACTGTCCCGGTCACCGCAGTTCCTGGTCGATGACACGACGCAGACCGGCGTCCGAGATCAGCGCCCGTACCTCGCGCCAGGCGCCACGGGTCGAATCATTGAGCGAGGCGCCGACCGACACCGCGACCGTTGCAGCGTCCCACGCACTGTCCGGAGCGACCGGAACCGGCACGGAGGCCGTCCAGCCCTCCCCGGCGAAGCCCGGGATCCGGACGTACGAGGCGGCGGGGCCGAAACGCCCCTGCACCACGGGCACGAGCAGCACCCGCTCCGGACCGACCAGGCTCGTGTACCTGACCTCCGTCATCAGTGGCGCGGTGCCCTCGATGCCGCGCACGACGAGTTCCAGGCTGTACCCAGGCGCGGAGTCCCCATGGCTGCGCACGAGGAACCGGGCGGTGCCGTCGGGGGACGATGCCTCCAACAGCACGCAGTCGCCTCCCGAAGCGGCCAGGCCGCCGGCCTGCGGAAGCTGTGGGAGAGGAAACCAGCCCGGAGCAAGCAGCCGGGGGCGTGACTGATCGCGCGCAGCCTTGGAAGCCGGAAACGGGTTCCCGGTTGGCTTCTCTGGGAGGACAGGCCCAGCGGTGACCGGTCCGGCGGGCAGGTCCGCGCCGATGAACGAGGCCCAGAACCGCTGTCGCAGCGTGAACCCCTTGCGGGCGCGAGCCCCTACCGGAGGGCAGTGGGTGACCGGGTCGCCGATGAACGAGCGCCAGGAGCGCCGGGCGACCGAGCCGATGGCCATCACGACGCCTCCCTGGGAACGGGAGACGTTCCCCCGTGATCCGCTGGGGTCGGAGGTATGTCCGGAACTGCTCCGCCGGGCTTGCGGAGAGCCTCGGTCGGAGTGGTCGCACGGCCGATCTGGGCCAGCAGCGCTGGGGCGGAGGCTCCCACGGTCACCGCCGCGTAGACACCGGTGACCTCGGTGTGGAGCAGCCACCCGGCCGCGCCTCCCAGCGCCACGCGCACGAGTGCGGCGAGCGAATCCGCGAGTGGATCGACGAACCTGCCGAGTGGTGGGAGCGGGGCGTCTGTCGTCCGCGCCGCATGTCGCGCCTCTTGCCAACTGCGTAGACGTCCGTAGGCGACGACCGCTTCGGCAATCAGACCACCGCCCGCACCGGATGCCACAGCTTCGAGCCACGTCAGCATCAATCCGCCCCCAGCCGACCTCAAGTCACAGTGCCTGACGGGAAGTCAGCGTACGCCTTCAGCATGCTCGCGCCGAGAGCGCAACAGACGGCGCCGGGCGCGCTGGCCTCCGGCGGCTGGACCATCCCGGCCGGCCTAGCCGCGCCGGACCTGGCGCGGCTGCTCGGCACCTACGCGCGGCGGGTCCTGACTCCGCGCGGATCCACCGCCGTCTCCGGCCTGGAGCTCGTCACCGCGCTGCGCCCGCCGACCCGGGCGGTGCGTACCGAAGCTGGCTGGACGTCGGGTGCGGTGGAGGGCTCGCGGCCGAAGGACGCCTTCGACCCGGCGCCCCCGGAGGTCCTGGACGTGCACCCGCTCGCGCAAGGCCGAGAGCCGGGCGGCGAGCTGGTCACCGAGGCGTGGGACTGGCACCGCCAGCTGACCGACGCGGAGAAGGCGGCGCCGTTCGCGGTCGGCCTGGACGTCAACATGGCGTTCCTCGCCGCCGCCGGCCGCCTGGTGCTGCCGCTGTCCGGCCCGGTGCACGAGCTCAACCCCACGTTCGACCCGAAGATCCCCGGGAGCTGGCTGGTCGACCTGTCCGGTGTCGACACCAACCTGCTGCTCCCCTCACCGTTCACGCCGGACGGCTCCCGGCCGACCGGCCCGGCCTGGTACAGCACGGTGAAGGTCGCCTACGCCAAGGAGCTCGGCGCCCGGGTCCAGCCGACGGAGGGCTGGCTGCGGCACGAGGCGGGCCCGTACCTGGACCCGTGGCACAAGCGGCTGCGCCAGGCGTACCTGGACACGATGGCCGCGCTCGGCATCTCGCTGAACATGGCGGACACCGATCCGGTGGCGTTCCTGGACGCCATGGCCAACCTTACGAGTAGCCGCACGATAGGGCTTGGGACGTGCTGGGCTGGGGGTTCGGCTAGGGGGTGGATCAGCAGGCCGGTGCGCGGACGAGGTCGAGTTCCACGCTCGGCCTGCTGCGGGTTGGGCGCTTGGCGCTGCGGTCGGATACCAGGGCGCCGATTGCGGCGATGACCTCGGGAAGGTCGTCGCGCTCGCCGGTCCAGCGTTGCAGCGACCGCCACTGCTTGACCTCTGCGTTGGCGTGCTCGACCATGATCCGCCTTTGGGATTGGCGGCGGCGCGCATGGTCGTAGAGGTTGCGCTCGGACGGCCCGGCGTCCGCCGCCGGCTTCTTCGGCGGGGCGTTAACCTGGCCGGGGAAGTCGCGGGCCAGGCCGGCATAGCCGGAATCGACTTCGGCTTTCACGTTCGGGTGCAGCCGAAGCTGCTCCTCGATGCCCTCGGTGCGTACTGCGGTGGCATCGTGCATCCGGCCTGGGCGGATCGCCCCAAGCCACAACTCCCGACCCTGCTCGTCGCTGATCATCGTGGCCTTCTCGGTGTTCTGCTTCTTCTTGCCCGACACGAACGCCTTGCGACCCGGCCGCCCCGCCTTTGGGCGGCGTACCTGTACCTCAGTACCGTCGATCCGCAGCGTGACCCCCTCGGCCTGGGCGTAGGCGAACACGTCCGCAAGGGTCCTGAGTCTGATCCCGGGCCGATCCGGCACCGCGAAGCCGCGAGCGGCCAGCAACGGGCGCACCTCGCCGACCGCCCCGGTCGATCGTGGAGGGCGAGACTCCGAACAGCGCCGCGAGCACCCTGTGCGACAGCGCCCAGCGCAGCACCACCAAGGTCACCAGCACCCGGTCCACGAAGACCAGCTGGTGATCCGGTCCAGCCCCGGCCGCCCGCAGTCGGCCATGGCCCCGCCGTTCGGCCAGATCAGAGTCTCGGGCCGCGCTCCACGGCCCGGCCAACTCGGTGATCAGCGCGCCCAGGTGTTCCTTCGAGATCCCACACAGGGCCGAATCGGAGCAGGCCGCGCGGGCCCAACGTGACTTCACACGCGAGATGATCCCGCGCGGCCTTTCGCCTTCCGGGACCAGGGCCGCTGCCGGAGTCTGACCACCGATACCCCGATCATTCAGACCCCGGGCCGGTGCGCCCATTCCTGATCGAGGATGCTGAAGACTTCGGAGTCACGCCAGCCGTCCCGGATCCGCGCGGTGTGCCGGTGTCGGCCCTCGCGGGTCATGCCGAGCTTGCCCAGCACCCGGGCCGACGCGACGTTGCGTGGATCGCAGGTCGCATGGATCCGGTGCAGTCCTGTCAGCCCGAACCCTCTGCCGAGAAGTTCCCTGCCGATGGCTGTGCCCACGCCTCGACCCCATACCCGAGGATGGACGAGATAGGAGATCTCGCCCTGACGGTGGGCCAGGCTACGAACCTTCAGCTCGCCGATACCGACGAGTTCACCGTCGAGGCAGGCCGCATACACGAATCTCGCCTGCGGGGACTGCAACCGGGCATCCACCGCGCCTTGGACGAAGTCCCGCGTCTGTTCCTCCGTGTTCGGCCCCCACGCCTGGTAGCGGCAAGCCTCCGGCAGGCTGGCGAAGGCATGGACAGCGTGGAAGTCACCGACAACGAGCTCGCGCATGGTCACCGAGGTTTCGATCACGAGCCGATCCTGTCAGGCCAGCATCGCCAAACACCAGCACACAAGTCGCGGAACTCCCACACGATCAAGATCGAGTCACTATCGTGCGGCAACTCGTTAAGCAGGGTGATCCGGCGGAGCTGGCGGTGCTGACCGCGATCAAGCAGACCGCGAAGGGCACCATCGGCAGATGCGCGAGCGTCCGCGCGGGCACGGCTACAAGCCCGGCGAGCGCTGGGCCGCGCTGGAGCGGCCGACCTGGGACCCGCTGATGCGCGCCCTGGTCATCGACACCGCCACCGTCAACCTGCACCGCAAGCTCCGCAAGATGGCCGGCGACACCGGCCTGTACGCCTTCGCGGTGCTGTCCGACTGCGCCGTCTTCGCCTCGCCCGGCCCCGGCGCCCTGGACATCCTCACCAAGCCGGACGGCACCCTCACCACCTCGCTGCGCCTCGGGGTGTCGCCGGGCCTGGTGAAGTTCGAGGGCTCCCGGCCGATGGCCGAGATCGCCGAGCTCATCGCCGACGACACGAACCCGGCCCGGCACATCAAGACCGGCGGCGTCGTCTCCGCCGACGAGTAGTCCCGTACGGTCCGCCGGCACCCGTCCGGCGGGCCGCCCACCCCTGACCACCAGCAGCGGCCGCCGACCTCGGCGGCCGGGAAGGAGACCAGCGTGAGCCGGGAGATCGACGAGGGCCTGGAGCGGGCCGAGCGCACCAAGCCGATCCCGCAGTCCGTTCCCGCCCGGATGCGGTTCCTGCTCAAGGGCGCCAAGGGCACCACGAAGAAACTCGCCCAGGACCTCGGCGTCAGCCAGCGCACCGTCCAGCGCTGGCTCAAGGGCCAGGGCACCCCGAAGCCCGCGGCCGCCAAGGCCATCGAGCAGAAGGTCCGCACCGCCTGGCAGCCGCGGGTGAAGCAGCGGGTGCGCCGCGACGCCGAGAAGAACGGCTTCATGCTCCACATCCAGGCGACCTTCGGCTACAGCGCGGCCGGCGGCTCCACCGACGACCCGCGCGAGCGCACGATCACGCAGAAGATGCCCGGCTCGGTCGCCCAGCGGCTGTACGCCGCCCGCGACGCCGGAGCCAGCCAGGCCGAGCAGGAACGGATCCTCGCCGAGGGCCTGCGCGAGCACTACTTCAAGGACAACGGCCACCGCGCCCGCAACCTCGACGTCGAGCTCAACGACGTCTCCTGGATGGACCTGGAAGGGCTGTAGACGCCCCCGAACACCCTGCCAAACCCCTCCGTGTCGCCGAAAACGAAGTCCCGGCCGCCCCCAAGCGGCCGGGACTTTCTATTTGCGCGACCCCGCACGCGAATTCACCGACGAAATCCGGAGAACAGAATGAGCGACCACTTCGACCACGCCGACGATGACGGCCTGCCGTCCCTGCCGCTGCCCGTCGTCCCCGACCTGCTGAGCGGCCAGCTGATGATCCCGGCCGCCGCCGTCACCCTCCTGCTGCGCGCCATCGCCGCCGGCTGGAGCGCCTGCCCCTGCGACGACACCGACTGCCGCCGGACCGCGGCGCTCTACGCCGCCTCCTTCACCGGCTACGCCGACCAACTGGACGTCGAGTGCATCGCGGCCACGGGCCGGGAAGCCGACCCCGCCGGCTGACCCGCCACCCAACCCGCCCACCGAGGGCCCGCCTCCCCGCACCGGGGAGCCGGGCCCTCTTCGCATGCCCCGGACCAAGGAGACCGCGATGCCGACGCTGCACTACACCCCCGCCGCCACCCGCACCCTGCACTGCCTGGAACGGGGCCGGCGGGCCGACACGGCGAAGCTGCGCCGGGTACGCCGCGCGCTGGAGCGGCTCGCCGCCGACCCGCGTCACCCCGGCCTGCGCACCCACCGCTACCGCGCCCTGCCCGGCCACGGCCACCGCCGCGTCTGGGACTCCTACATCGAGACCGGCGCCGGCGCCTGGCGGATCTACTGGGCGTGGGGCCCGGCCGACGGCGGCGACCAGGCCAACGGCTGCGAGAACGGCGCGGTGCTCACCGTGCTGCTGATCGGCCCGCACCTGTAACACAGGGAGAGCCCGTCACCGCCGACTACTACTGCTGGCGGGGCAGAGCGATCCGGTCGATCAGCTCCCGCTGGACCACCACACTGCGGCTGATGCTGTCGGCCCACGTTTGACGCCGTACCTGGGTGACCGGGCGGACGAACCCCCCAGGAGGCGGGCAGCGCGTCCAGGACGTGCAGGACGCCGCGCCAGATCGCCCGCGCCGCCCCGATCGGCGCGCCGGTGTCCTCGTCCACCGTCACGATGCCGACCAGCCGCCCGCCCAGGCCCTGCCCGGTTCGCCCGCGCTCGGCCCACTGCATCAGCAGCCACCCGCCACCGACCACCCAGTACCCGCCCGCCAGCGCGCCCCGGATGTCCACGTCCGCGAGCAGCGCGAGCACCTGCAGCGCCGCGAACGCCGGCGACAACGCCGACAACCCGGCCAGATACGCCGTCATCAACCCGCCCACGATCCCACCTCGATTCACGCCGCCGTCGCCCGCTGCGCCCGGGAGGCCAGTGCGGGGATGCCGGCCCTCCTGGCAGGCGCGGCGGCCCGGCCATCCGGGCCGGCGGGGTGTCACCAGGGCGCGGCCGGAGGCGGGGCGGGGCGCAGCATGTGATCGTCCATGACCGGTCAACGCCCCGTCGGCCGGTCGGGGCGGCGTCGGTGATCTGGACGTAGGGGTGAAGGGCTGTTGCACCACACGCCGTTGCGGCCAACGCGGTCTTGACGGTGTGGCGAGCACCCGCTGAACTGCTTGCTTGTGCCGTGGGGCCTTGGAGGCAGGACGAACGGGCGCCGTGGCTGTGCGCCCGTCCTCCGTGCTATCCCAACCCATCCATGCCTGCAGGAGGAGTCCTCTGTGAGTGCGCCAACACCGTCGGGCAATGGGGTTCCGCCGTTACCTGCAACGCCACCGCCGCCTTCAGCGCCGACAGGCCCGACGCTCGTGCCCCGGCGTATGGGAGAGGTCGCGGCTCTCGTCTCCGCGATCACGGCCGTCGCGGGTCTTCTGCTCGGCTTCTTCGGACTGCCGGCCGTGGTGGATTCCCCCACCGCCAAGACCGTGACGGTCACGGAGACCGTCCACGCGACAGCCACCGTCACCGTCACCGCCTCGCCGCCCCCTGCCGCAGCGGTCAGCACTCCGGGCCTGCCCAGTCCCGCGCCGCTGCCGAGCGGTGAGGTCGCGCTGCGAGACCTCACGACGATCGGCATCATCGGCAACAGCGGAATCCAGCTACGGTCCGCAACCATGGGCGGCAAGACCTACTCCAACGCCATGGTTTTCACGTACCCCTGCCAGATCAACTACGAGTACAGCATCAACCAGCGGTACAAGACGCTCACCCTCATTGCAGGGATCGACGACAACGGTGTGGCCCGGCACGGAAAGCTGTCGATCAGCGCCGACGGCAAGGAACGCAAGAACGTCATGCTGGAGATCAACAACCCGCAGCCCGTGACAGTGGACATGTCCGGTGTCGTCATGCTCCAAATCGTGTCCAACTTCGGAGACGAAAGCTGCGACGCCGAGGGGGCCGTGGTCGCACTCGCGGACGCGGTCCTGAGGTCCTGAGCACCCCGGCTGGCAAGGGCTCAGGCGCCCCCCTCGTCCCCCGGGACCGCGGCCGCCTGCTCCTCGTCCCTAGCCTGTCGGGCGCTCAGGATGGCTACGGATCTCTGAGGCCGCCGCGGCGGGAGCGGGCGGCCCGTTGCATCTCGGCTTCGGCAAGGTGCCGGCGGCCGGCGGCGAGGTCCCGGCCGAGGAGCTCACGCTCGACCAGGTCGGCGTGTTCCCCGTGCCCGGCCTGGCGCAGCACCCGGACCGCCTCGGGGAGCATCCAGTCGGCGCCGCCGGTCATCTGATGCACCGCGTACAGGTGGCCGCGGGCCCGCTCGGTGTACTCCAGCGCCTTCGAGAGCATCCCCAGCGCCTCGACGGTCGCGTCGTCCACCCTGACGGTGCTCCCCGTCGGGTCCGCCGACGCCCTGCTGCTCCGACCGCCGCGTCCCGGGCCTGTTCGGTCTGGCGGTGCGCTCCTGGCGCTCGCGCTCGCCCTGCCACGGGAAGCACCAGGAGCAGCAGGAGAAGGAGGCCGCCGCCGCGCTCGAGCGCGTCGGGGGCCGAGCGGCGCGCGGTCCTTCGGGGTGGGCTCCGGCCTTCTCCGCCAAGCTGCTGCACACCTCCTCGCACCTGACCGGTGCGGTCGTGGCCGCCCTGCTGCTCGGCTACTCGGCCGCCGCCCAGCTGATCTCGTCCCGCCGACCTCCGACCGCCTAGTGATCGCCCTCGGCATGACCGGCCTGGCCACCGGCCTCGCCCTGGTCGTCGCCGCCGGGTACACCGGCACGCTGGCCCTGCTGTTCATCGGCAGCGTCCTCGGCGGTGCCTGCCAGGGCGTCGCCTTCCGCTCCCTGTTCACCACCGCCGTCGCCGCGATGAACCCGGAACGCCGGGGCTCCGAACTCTCCACCCTCTGGGTGATCATCTACCTCGGCAGCTCCCTCCCCATCGTCATCGTCGGCGCGATGGTCCAGCAGTACGGCCTCCTTCCCGCCGTCAGCGGCTTCGCCACCCTCGCGGCCGTCCTCTGCGCGGCCCTCGCCGTGACCGTCGCCCGCAGGTCGGGGACCGCCCGCCCCGCCTAGACGGTGCGCCCCGCTGCGCCGCCGTACGCGGCCACCGTCACCAGGCGGCGCAGCCGGGCCGGGGCGGGCAGACCGAGCTCCGCACTCAGCCGGCGCTCGTAGCACTCGACGTCCCGCAGCGCCTCGCCGACGTTGCCCTCGGCCAGGTGGGCCCGGACCAGGCAGGTCCGGCTGCTCTCGCGCAGCGGATCGGCGCGGACGGCGGCGCCGGCGGCGGCCACCGCCTCCGGGATGCGCCCGGCTCCGACGAAGGCGCCGGCTAGGGCCTCCAGGGCGTGGATCCGCAGTCGCCGCCAGTCCTCCGCTTCCACCAGCGCCCAGTCGTCGTACCAGCCCGGCAGCAGGTCCGCCGAGAGGTCCTCGACGGCCGTCAGACCGAGGTCGGAGCGGCCGGGCGCCGCCCCGGGCGTCAGGATCGCGCGGGCGAGCGTCCGGGCGCCGCGGGCGTCCACCTCGACGCGGTCGGCCAGCCGCAGCTCGGCCGGGCCGACCTCCAGCGCCTTTTGGCCCACCGCCGGCAGCCGGGTGAGGGCCGAGCGCAGGCTGGCGTACGCGCAGCGCTCGGCGGCGTCCGGCCACAGGGCGCCGGCGACCAGGGCCCGGGGGACGGCGCCGTGGCAGCACAGCGCCGCGTACGCGAGCAGTCGCTGCGCCCCGGAGGAGACTGCGACCGTGGTGTCGTCGACCGAGAGGTGGAAACCGCCGAGCAGCGTGAGGCGCATCGACCCGGTGCCCGCCGCGCGCGCCCGTGCCGGGCCGAAGCCTCCGAGGTGCCCGGTGCCGTCATCATACCGATCGCCGCAAGCCATCGAACCACCGCTCCTTCGTGCACGGATGAGCCGTCATTCCCCACCTCACCTCCATGCTGCGACGCCCGCTCGGCGCTGTCCTGCCGGTCACACGCCGCCACCGCCCCCGGTCGGCCGGGGGCGGTGACGGCGTGCGGTCCTCGGGTGGACGGGTGGGTCACAACCTGAAGCAGTAGCCGACCGGGATCGAGGCGGTGACCCGGCCGGAAGTCAGGTCGATCGCCCGGGCGGTGGCGTTCTTGGACGCACAGGTGTACGGGTGGCCGGTGTTCAGGCCGAAGCTGCCGCCCGCGAAGCCCGCGAAGCGCTGGGCGGTGACGGTCTGCGCCCACTGCACGGTCCCGGTGGAGTTCAGCCGGATCTCGACGCGCACCGAGCCGCCGATGTTGAAGTGGTCGCCGTTGATCTCCAGGTTGCCGCCGACGTCGTCGGTCCAGATGCGGACCGCCAGCCGCCGGTCGTCGGCCTGGCTGTTGTCGAACTTCGTCTGCGCGCGGGTCTGCGGGGTCACGCAGACGGTGTCACCGACCCAGGCCTCGCGCCAGACGTAGCCCTGGACGCAGAAGCCGTTGGCCAGGGTCCGGAACGGCACCTGGCTGTTGTCGTACGCCGCCTGGGTGCGGGTCGCCGGGGTCACGCAGACGTGGTCCCCGGGCCTGGCGTCGCGCCAGACGTAGCCCTGGCGGCAGGTGTCCGGGCCGAAGTCCTGGGCGTGGGCCGAGGTCGGCATCAGCGCGGCGGTGCCGAGGGTCAGGACCGCCGCCATCGCGGTGGTCATACCGGTGCGTGCCAGCGTCGCCGCCGGCCGGCGCGGAGCACGGCGGGGCTCCCGCCGCTGAAAGGTCAGTCGGGTGGTCATCTCCGTACCTCCCCTGAAGCTGAGGAATGGCTCCGCCCAGGCTGCGACGGCTGCCGTCACCGTGGCGTGACAGCCCGGTGGCGGCACGCGAAAGCCGCCGCCCGGGACGGTGGTCCGTCCTGGGCGGCGGCGGTCGTGGACCGGTCCCGGGCTTGGGGACCGGGTCGGACGCGATGACCGGGTCTCAGACGTTGAAGCCCAGCGCCCGCAGCTGCTCGCGGCCGTCGTCGGTGATCTTGTCGGGGCCCCACGGCGGCATCCAGACCCAGTTGATCCGCAGGTCCTTCACCAGGCCGTCGGTGGCCGTCTTCGCCTGGTCCTCGATGAGGTCGGTCAGCGGGCAGGCCGCCGAGGTGAGCGTCATGTCGATGGTGGCCACGTCGGACTCGTCGATGTGGATGCCGTAGATCAGGCCCAGGTTGACGACGTCGATGCCCAGTTCGGGGTCGACGACGTCCATCAGTGTGAGTTCCTGCCGCTGTCCCGAGGCTTGAATGGCCCTTGGCTAGCGCTTTTCGTGAGTCGGGTGGGAAGTCGTCCGGTTCGTCCGTCGGGGGCGTCGAGCCGGTGTTCCCGGTCGGGTCTTCGTCGACGATGGAGGCTCGACCGGCCCTGACCTGCCGACTTCGTTGGTGTACGGGATTCGCGTGGGTGTCCCGGGAATCCCGTACACCGCCCGCTATGCCCACTCCACGCCGTGTTCGGCGAGCTGTGCGAGCTGGCCCGGGGTGAGTTTCGCCCGGCGGGCTTTCTGGTTGTTGAGCCAGGTGCCAAGCGCGAAGTGCGACACCACCACCTGCTCCTCACCGCCGGGCCCGGCCTCCACGGGCTCCTTGTGCGGGCGGGGGACCCGGGGATGCCGCTCCCGCTCCCGAACCGGGCGAGGGCGGCCAGGCCCTGCTGGAACCGGTCGGTGCGGGAGAGCACCGGCTTCGCCTCGGTCGCGGCCTTCGCGGCCACCAACTCGAGGTCGGCCTCGATGCCGATCGCCAACAGCAGGTCCCGCTGATCGGCCTCCAGACCGGGCCAGCCGGCGCGCTGCGCCTGCACCCAGCGGCCGAGCTGTTCTCCCTCGAACACCGTGTCCAGCGGCAGTACGGTCCAGTCGACGCGCCCGTCGGAGTCCAGCCACCACGACCTGGCCACCGAGTAGGTGCGCTGCCAGGTGATCGGCCACACCGGGTATGTGGCCTCAGTAGAACTGAAACGCAGCGAGTCCTCTCATGGCTTCTGTCCTGCTCTGTTTCACGAAATGAGAGAGCAGATAGGTGTGCTGCAAGAGGGCACTGATCTGGCTATTTGGGCGACGGTATGTCAGTTGGTGCCTCACGTGTGGCATCTCACCTGGAGTGTTTCAAGAGTTGCAACTACGTTCCAAGGCCAATGAGAACGCTATATGGATCTCTGGCTGTTGGGGTTACCGGTCAGCGTACTGGCGAGGGATACGGGCGTCAGAGCGGAACCAGCCCGACGGTCCTGGCCGGGTCTGTGTTGGCGCTGCCGAGAGGGCGTGGCCCTGGGGGTTGTATGCGGTCGGGGCTTGCTCGACCAGGCGGCCGTGCACTGTCGGGCGGGACGGGGCCGGCTTCGGAGCTGTGCTGGGGCCTTGACCCCGGATGTTGCACACGGGGTTATGCGGCTTGGGCGAGTGTAGTTGATGTTGTGTGGAGTGCGGTCTCGTAGGCGATGGGGCTTCGGTGTCCGAGGCGGGAGTGGCGGCGGACGGTGTTGTAGCGGTGCAGCCAGCGGAGAGTTCGAGGCGGGCTTCGCGTTCGCTGGACCAGCCTTTCCGGCCCTGGAGCGTCTCGCGTTTCATCGTCGCGTTGAAGCTCTCGGCGGCGGCGTTGTCCGCGCTGGAGCCGACCGCGCTCATCGACTGGACGGCGCCGGCTCGGCGGCAGGCCTCGGCGAAGGCCCGGCTCGTATATTGCGACCCGTGGTCGGTATGGATCACTGCGCCGGCGAGGCTGCCCCGGGTCCGTTCGGCCGCGGCCAGGGCGTCGAGGACCAGGTCCGTGCGCATGTGGTCCGCGACGGCCCAGCCTGCGAGCCGCCGGGAGGCGAGGTCGACCAAGGTCGCGAGGTAGCAGAACCGGCCGCTGCCCACCGGCAGATAGGTGATGTCGCCGACGTACTTCTGGTTCGGCTCGTCGGCGGTGAACACCCGGCCGACCAGGTCCGGTGCTTTCGTGGCGGCCGGATCGCTCATGGTCGTGCGGTGCTTGCGGCGCAGTCGCAGCCCGGCGATCCGAGCGGCCTTCATCAGCCGGGCGACCTTCTTGTGGTTGATCACCTCACCGCCGTCGCGAAGCTCGGCGGTGATCCTGGGGACGCCGTAGGTGCCGTCCGAGGCGGCATGGACTGCGCGTATCCGCCCGGTAAGTTTCGCGTCCGCGGCCTCCCTGGCCGCCCGAGCGGGAGCGGACCTGCGCCAGTGGTAGAAGCTGGACCGGGCGACGCCCAGGACCTGGCACAACCGCTTGACGCCGTAGCGGCGCTGGTGATCGGCAACGAACTGGCAGCGGTTCACCAGCGCGTCTCCCCGGCGAAATACCGGGCGGCCTTGCGCAGGATGTCCCGCTCCTCCTCCAGCTCGCGGATCCTCTTGCGCGCGGCGGCGAGCTCGGCCTGCACCGGGTCCGTGGCCGGCGCCGACACGACCGCCCCGGACGCCGAGTGAGCGCCGGGACGCCGGCCGTCAGCGGCCCGGATCCAATTGCGCAGCGTCTCGGTGTTCACCCCCAGGTCCTCGGCGACCGACTTGATCGTCGCCCCTGGACGCGACCGGTACAACGCGACCGCGTCCGCCTTGAACTGCGGCGGGTAGTGCTTCATCACCATCTGTGCAGGACTCCTGTCCACCCGGACCATCAAGATCCAAGTGTCTCTCGTGTCCAACATCCGGGGTCAAGGCCCTCTCGGTGATCACCCGGCGCTCGCACAGCAGCAGCTTGCGGTTCTGCTCCGCGCTCAGCGGCAGCGGCACCTGTCCCTCGCAGGCCACCAGCACCGCGTACATCTGGTTCGGGGTCAGCTTCATGCCCGGCAGGAAGGGGCTGCGGAGCCCGTCGTGCGGAGTCTGCTGCCAGCGCAGGGCGATCCACTCGTCCAGAAGGCCCTGCAACTCGTTGATGCTCCACAGTGGCTGCTGCGCGACCAGCTTGCCGCGCTTGGCCAGGCCGGAGCCGGTGTAGCCGGACACGTACTGGCAGAACATCTTCTTGATCGCCGAGAACGTCGACTCGATGACCGCCTTGTCGGTAGGGGTTCGGTCCCCGCCCTGCCCTGCGCGGTCGCTCCCGCCGCCCGCGCGGCAGCGTCCCGGACCCGGCCGGGGAGGCGCAGTGACCGACCCGACCCACACCGACGCCGCCGGCACCACCCCCCGGGTGGACCTGCCCATAACCTTCCGGGCCTTCCAGGAACTCCACGCCGACGCCTACTTCGACTACGCCTACGCCTGCCTCGACGACGCCGCCCTCGCCCAGAACCTCGTCACCGAAGCCTTCGTCGAACTCGGCGCCTGCTGGGACCGCGTCCTGACACACCCCCAGCCCGCCACCCACGCCTGGGCCGCACTGCGCCACCTGGTGGAAGTGGAACGCGAGCACATCGACCGCTTCCGCGCCCTGTCCGGCCGACTGATGTTCTCCATGGCGCTGCGCCTGGAGAAGGAGCCGCTCCTGGACGATCTGACCGCGAGCGTCAACAACCTGGAGGCGGGCATCGCGCTCGGCGAGGCCATCAAGGCACTGACGGGCGCCAAATTCGACGTGATCGTGCTCCGGTTCATCACCGGCCTCAGCGTGGCCCGCACGGCGGTGGCGATGGGCATCGACGAGGGAACGGTCAAATCCCTCACCACCCAGGCCCGCCACAAGCTGGAGGCCCGGCTGCAGTCACGCCGGATCATCAGCCCCGGCACCACCAAGGACGACCAGGAGTGACAGGTGACGACCATCCCCGACCTTGATCGCCTGCTGAAGGCGGCGGGCCCCCTGCCCGCCGACCGCCCGAGGTACGACCTCGAAGCCGGCCAGCGCCTCATCGCCGAGAAACTCGCCGCCCTCGCGGTCGAAGCCAGCGTCCACCGCATGGCCCTGATGAAGCGGCACGCCGATCTGAAGAACGAGTTCTACGAACGCGTCCGCAACGAGACCAGTCAGATCCCGGAGAGCGAGAAGCGCCTGCGGGAGACCGTCGTCAAGCTCAAGCAGACCGTCGCCGACAAGAACGCCGAGATCCTCGAACTCCGTCGGCAGATCACCCAGCTCACCCTCGCCAGCGCCGTACTCACCGAGTGCCTGAACGACATCGGGGATTGGTCCGGTACCCGCGACAATGTCGTGCGTTTCCCGAGCTCCTGAGCGGGGGCCAACGGCTACTGGGTCGGGCCGGGCCTGTCGGCGCTGTCTTGCTGGGCTTTCATGGGTAGCGACAGTTCACCCGACCGAGCTGATCCACTCGAACTCGTGCCCACCAAGCTGGGGACGACAACGGCTGGCCAGGTCACCAAGCCGGAGCCGCTCGGAGTCGGCCGTTGACCGTGTCCCCGGGCTCATTCCCGAAGGTCCTTCGACCAGTCACCCCGAGGGCGATAGGCACGGCTGTCACCGACCTGCTTCGTCCCGCCGGGAACGACGTCCCCGTGGTACGGATACTGCTCGGTCACCGCCGCCAGCAGGAACTCCAGGAAGCCGCCCTCGAACACGTCCCACTCCCACATCGAGTGGAACCTGGCGGCCACCGGCCATCGGTCCGGATCCGGGCCCCGCATCAGCCAGAAGAAGTGGTCGGAATTGTAGTTGTTGCCCCACTTCAGCAGGCCGCCCTCGGCCGGGAACAGCGGATACGGGCACTCCCTGTAGTCCCCGTCCCGGTAGCACTCGGCTAGCCAGGCACAGTATCCGTAGGGCTCCGTCGTGTTGTACAGGAACCCCTCGAAGCCGGACGGCACCGCGGCGTGGGGACTGGGGACTTCCGTTGGTGTGAAAATGTGCAGCTCGTTGCTGATGCTGACCGACCCATACCGGTCGGCGAACGCCCGGTAGTCCGCGGGCAGCTGGAAACCGATCGCCGCGGGTGCGAGCTCCCACGGGACCGGGGTCACGCCGTCCGCGGGCGGCGGTCCGATCACCACGCCGAGTCGATCCAGCATCTCCTCGATGTCCATGCCCACTCCCATCCGTCGCCCGTTCCCGCCGGAGGCTATCCGCCTGCGGTGACACCGCAGGCGGTAGGGCCCAGCCCCGAAGCGACCTGGCACCCGAACAGAGGATCATCCGACCGAGGCAGCAGACTCCTCACGATCACCAAGCTCGATTGAGCAACGGCTTCTGAACACATTGACTTGACAGGGAAGGCGACCTCCCCGGCCACCCGCGCCCGCCAGGCCCAGGCCACCGTCCTGCCGGTCCTGGAACCGCTACGACCGCTGCTCCCGCACGGCGGCCTGGCCAAGGGCACGGTCACCGAGGTCACCGACATGGGCTTGCTCCTGGCGCTCGCCGCCGGGCCGGCGACGGCGGACCGCTACGCCTGGACGGCAGCCATCGGACTCCCGGACCTGGGGCTGGCCGCGGCCGCCGGCTACGGCCTCGACCTACGCCGCCTCCTGGTCACCGACCACCCCGAAGAGCACTTCGCCGAAGTCGTCACCGCGCTCGCCGCCGCCTGCCCCGTCGTCCACTGCCGCCCCGGTCGGCATGCCTCCGCGCGCCCTGGACCGCCTCGCCGCCCACCTGCGCCGCACCGGCACCATCCTCCTCACCCCCGGCCCCTGGCCCGGCGCCCAGCTACGGCTTCAGGTCACCGCGAGCCGATGGTCCGGCCTCGGGGACGGCTGGGGGCAGCTGACCGGCCGGCGGGCGCGGGTGGCGGTCACGGGTCGGGGGTCGGTGGTGCGGGCGCGGTCCGCGGAGCTGTGGCTGCCGGACGCCACTGGCACGGTCGCCCCCGCTGTCTCCGAGGGGATCGCGATGGGGGAGGGGGAGACCGGGACCGCCGTCGCGGTCGGTGCGGGGGAGACCGGGACCGTCGCGGCTGTCGGGTAGGGCCGGGGCGCGGGTGCTGGGCGGGCCGGTGCCCGCGCCGGCATGCCGGATCGGGGCCGGAATCGAGTCCGGGGTTTCTCCGGGCCTGGTGCGGGGCGGATACCGGGAGCGTACGGCGGTCGGCCGCCACCTCGGGGGGTGGCGGCCGACCTGGTGTGGTGCCTCGTGTGGTGTTCCTCGGGAGGCTGGTTGTTACCGGGGGAAGGGGGGCCCGCCGAGCTGGCGGAGCCAGTCGGTGAGGCGGTTCTTCTGGGCTTCGCTGCCGAAGTGCACGACGGCTTGGTGGTACAGGTCGGCGGTGATCTTGCAGTTCGTCCTGGAGCTGCTCTTGACGTCGCAGGAGTGGTTCAGGTCCTTCCCGAAGGCGTCGTCGACGCGGTGCTTGATCTCCCGGCCCTCCTTGCTGTCGCCGAGGTCGCCGTTGACCAGGAGTTCTTCGGCGTTGCGGTAGCCGAAGTCGTGGCGGGCGCAAGGCATGCGGAAGTCGAAGATCGTGCTGCGGTCGGTGAAGGGCAGGACGTCGAGGCCGGGGCTGTTGCAGAAGTCCGAGTCGAAGGAGAACCCGAAGCGCTCCCAGGCCCCCTTGGAGAGGCGGCTGGCGTTGCGGGTGCGGTTCCAGGCGGTGCGGGAGGCGTCGCTGGGCTGGATGAGCGCGTTGTAGCGGTTGATCTTCTCCTCGAGGGTGGCGGCTTGGGTGGTGGGGGCGCCGAGGTTGGTCCAGTCTTGGCCGTGGCCGGTGTACTGGAAGACGGTGCGACGGTCGGGGGAGAGGCCGTAGACACGGTTGGCGGCTTCGGTGAACGTGGCGCCGGGCCCGCCGATCGGGTTCCACTTGCCGTTGCCGTTGTGCTTGTAGAGGTTGCCGGTGGCGAGGTCGGTGGCGAAGAGGGTGTCGCCGCTGTAGAGCTGGCCGCTCGCGCCGCGTACGGGCTTCCACTGCCAGGGGGTGCCGGTGTACTCCATGACGGCGCTCCTGTCGGGGGCGAGGCCGTAGAGGTTGCGGTCGGTGGAGGTGAAGGTGGCGCCGGGGCCGCCGATCTCCGTCCACTTGTTCTTGGAGCGGTTGTACTGGCGGATGTTGCCGGTGACGGGGTTGGTGGCGTAAAGCTCCTTGCCGCCGTAGATCTGGCCGGCCGCGTCGCCGACGCGCTTCCAGGCGGTGGGGTTCTTGGGGGTGCCGGTGTACTCCCAGACGGTGCCCTTGTCGGGGGCGAGGCCGTAGAGGTGGCCGGCGGCGACGACGAAGTTGGCGCCGGGGGTGCCGATCCTGGTCCACCCGCTGTAGTCGGCCGCTTCGTCGAGGGTGGGCCGGTACTGCCAGATGTCCCCGGTGGTGGCGTCGGTGGCGTAGAGGGTGTCGGGTCCGGCGTACAGGTTCTTGACGGGGCCGCGGATCTGCAGCCACTCCGTGCCCAGGCCGGACCACTCGTAGACGGCCGAGTGGTCGGCGGCCAGGGCGTAGACGTTGTTCTTGGTGGCGACGATGTCGGCGATGCCCACCGTCGGGGTGGTCTTCTTCTGGGCGGGCTTGCCGCGGGTGGCGGCGTTGGCGCTCACGCTGATGGTGAGGACGGCGGCGACGATCAGCGCGATCATCCTCAGCAGGCGCACGGCCCTGCCCCGCCCGGGGCGGGGCAGGGGTCCGTCGGTACTGGTCGTGGCGTCGGGGTCGGGGTCGGGGTAGGTCATGTCGTGCTCCTCGGTGCGTGGTTGCGGACGGGACGGATCAGCCGCAGGGCTGCGGCGAAGGCGTGTCGACGGCGGGTCAGGCGAGGCTCCACCAGTGGTCGTCGCCGGGCTCCGGGTGGCAGGGGTAGACGCCCAGACGAAGAGCCGGGGTGGGGTCGGCGTGTCCGGGGATGTCCAGGCACATCGGCGTGGGCGTGTCTGCGGACTTGGCGTTGACGAGCAGGAACGCGGTGCGTTCGGCGTTCCAGCGCTGGAGCCACAGGTGGTTGTCGGCGCTGCTGTAGTCGCAGGGGTAGAGGCCGACCTGCGAGTTGGCCGGGACCCCGTAGTTCGGCGGGTCCACGCACAGCGTGGAGCCGGCCGGACGGAGGGCGAACCCGCTCGCGCCGCCGGTGGCGGGCACGAGGTCGACCTGCTGCAGATGCCCGGCGCCCGCGCCGCACTGCTCCTGGACCACCGGGTGCCCCATGTTCGGCACCCCGCCCGTCGGCACGTCGACGCACAGACCGGTCGCCACGTTCCGCAGTGTCCGGCGCAGCGGCGCGGCCGGAGCCGGAGCCGGAGCCACGGTGGACACAGTGGCGGACGGGGAGGGGGAGGGGCGGGTGCTGTCGCGTGCCGCAGGGGCGGTGGACGGTGCCAGTTCGGGGGCCGGAGGCGCGGACGACTGAGTCGGGGCCGGCAGGGACGGCACCGGTTCGGCCGTCGGGGCGGAGGGCGGTGCGGGTGCGGGTGGGGAGGCCGGTTCGGGGGCCGGTGGCGCGGACGACTGAGTCGGGGCCGGCAGGGGCGGTACCGGGGCCGGCGCGGGCGTGACCGGGACCGGTACGGGCGCCGACGGCGCGGGAGGTACGGGCGGCGGGGGAGCGGGGGTGTCGGTGATCTTCCGGTACCGCAGCGGCACGTACGAACTCGTGAAGTGGTCGGCGATCTTCGCGTCGCCGCGTCGCGCGGTGGCCGCCGAGGTGGGCGTGCGGCCGTTGCTCTCCGAGAAGTACCGGAACGTGTCCTTGGCCTTGTCCGTCCACCCGGCGAACAGGATCGCGTGCCCCTCGGCGCCGCCGATGTCGAGCGCGTCGCCGGGCTTCAGCTGCTCCCAGGTGATCCTGTCGGCGACCGAGAGCAGGCCGGTGGTGTCCAAACTGGCTTTCAGCTGCCAGGCCATGGAGACGAAGCCGGAGCAGTCCTGCCGGTACGGTCCGCCGGTCGCGCTGTCGCTCCACCAGGCCTTTTGGCTGTAACTCACCCGCTGCTCGACCCAGTGCCGGGCGCGGGCCAGGACCTGATCGCGGGTGACCGGGCCGCCGAGGGAGGCGCCCTCGCCGAGGGTGCCCGTCCTGGTCGGTGGCTGGCGCTCGCCGCTGCTGTCCGCGTGGGCCGGCAGCACGTTCAGGCCGGCGGCGAGCGCCAGAGCGGCGAGCGCCGCGCCGTGCCATGGTCTGGTCATTGTGTGGGGTCCTGTCCGTCGTCGGTGAACCCGCTCCCCGGGCTTGCCGGAAGCGGTGGAACACCACGCTGGAACCTGATCTGATTGTCCGTCGGGCCGCATCGGCCGGGCCGCAGGTCAGCGCGCCGCAGGTTGCGAACACCGGCGAACATGCCGGATATCCGAGGGGGAGAGATGGGAAAGGCCGGCCGTCCGCCGGGTCCGCTGCGTGGCCGCACCGAGCAGGCCAACGCCCTTGCGCAGTTCCTGCGCGAGCTGACCGCCGAGAGCACCGTCAGCGACCTTGAGAAGCGCTACAACCTGGCCAGGAGCACCTGGAGCGAGTACCGCTCCGGCCAGAGGATCATTCCGTGGGACCGCCTCAGCAAAGTGGTCGAGCACCGCTTCGCCCAGGACCCCCGTGCCCGGCAGCTCGCCACCGACAAAGCCCGACGCCTGCACGCCGCCGCCACGTCCGCCCAGCCCGTCCCGGCCCAGCCCGTCCCCCCGTCGCCCGCCGCACCCGCCGCCACCTCGGCCCACCGACCAGCACTGGCCGAGGCGGCGGAGGCCGGACAACTGGCGGACAATCCCCTCACCAGCACGGACACCGTCTCCGAACCCAACGTCGAGCCCGACCCGCTGCCCCCCGCCGAACCGACCGCCGCGCTTCCCGACGCCGTCCGGCCCCGGCAGGACCATGCCGAAGCCCCCGAACCCGCAGCGCCGCGCAGGCGTCCCCCGACACCGCCGCCCTCCGGTACCGGCCCCGCGACCACTCCCTCCCTCCCCGCCGACGGGCCCCCCGCTCCGGCCCCCGCCGCCCGCAGGCGAACCGCCGCCGGCCGAGCGTGGTGGACCCGCTGGCGTACCCCGCTCCAGTGGGCCCTGCTGGCCGCCCTGCTCGCCGCAGTCGCCATCGCCAACCAGGACCAGCGCCGCGACGGCCGGCCCGCCGCCGCACCGTCGACGCCCAGCACCGCCGACAGCGCCGGGGCCCGGCCCATGGACGTGCCGCCCGAGTCCCCGACCACCGCCAGCACCCCGGAGCAGCCGGCCACCAGTCCGGCACCCGAGCCGCCGGCTGTCCCCACCATCTCGCCCCCGGCGGTCACCAGTCCGGCACCCGAGCCGGCGACCCCCTTCACCCCCGCCATCTCCCGCACGGCCCCGGCCAGTACCCCCGTGACCCCGAGCCCCCCTCCCGCCCGCACGACCGCCACCCCCACCCAGCCAGCCACCACACCCCCACCGCCCGCGCCCGCCCCGGTCCCGGTGGCGCCCGCCGGCCCGCCCCGCCGCTCGCTGCGCAACCTGGCGACGAATCTGTGCGTCGACGTGCCGACAGGCGGTGTGCCGAACATGGGGCACCCGGTGGTGCAGGAGCGGTGCGGCGCGGCCGGAGAGCACCTGCAGTACTTCGACCTCGTGCCCGGCGCCGGCAACGCGAGCCAGTTCGCCCTCCGCCCGGCCGGCTCCACCCTGTGCGTGGACCCGCCCGAGCACGGGGTCCCGGCTCCCTCGCAGGTCGGCCTCTACCCCTGCGACCTCACCGACGGCGACAACCACCTGTGGCGCCTGCAATGGAACGACGCCAACGGCTTCATGCTCGTCAACGTCAAGTCCGACAGCACGCCCACGCCGATGTGCCTCGACGTCCCCGGCCACGCCGACCTCACCCCCGGCCTGCGCCTGGGCGTCTACCCCTGCCACCCGGACCCCGGCGACGACCAGTGGTGGGCCTTCACCTGACGCCGACCAGCTCCACCCCGCCCCCGGCGCCCGCACTCCCGTGCCCGGTGCCCGAACTGGTCCGGGCTCGGGGAAGGCGGCTGTGGGCAGCTGACGGCCCGGCGGGCGAGGGTGTCGGTCACGGGCCGGGGGCCGGCGGTGCGGGCGCGGTCCGCGGGAGCTGTGGCTGCCGGACGCGGCCGGCGCCGTCGCCGCGGTCCGGTCAGGGCGAGCGAACCCGCGCTGGGCAGGCTCGCCTCGTGGCTGCGCGAGCAGCGCGACGAGGCGAACCTGACCTACCGCCAGCTCGCCGACCGGACGAACTACCACCCGACCACCCTGCAGAGGGCCACCAGCGGACGCTCCCTGCCGAGCTGGAACGTCGTCGAGGCCATCACCCGTGAATGCGGCGGCGACATCAAGGCAGCCCGCAAGAAATGGACCCAGGCCAACTACTGGGCCCACGTCCCCCGCCCGTCCACGGGCCAACGCCGACGCGCGCCCAGACGCCTCAACCCGGAACACGTCGACTCCATCGCCGACCTGCGCCGGGCGATGCACGAGATGCGCCGCAAAGCCGACTGGCCGTCCCTGGAAGAACTGGACCGCCGGGCCAAGGCCGCGGGCGGGCGTCTGCCCTCCAGCACCATGGCCCTGGTCCTCAAAGGCGAGGCCCCCCTCCACAAGGCCGTCTTCACCACCTACATGGCGGCCTGCGGCGTCAAGGAACACCGCCAAGCCCTGTGGGCGGACGCCTGGGAACGGGCGAACAGCGCCCGCACCCGCGTGCCGATGACCGCCAAGTCCTACCAGCGGGAGTTCACCCGCGCGATCAAGAGCTCCACCACCAGCGTCCCGACAGAGACCCTGTTCAAGGTGTGGGTGACGCTCAAGAACAGCATCGTCGCGGACAAGGTCGACGATGCCCACCACCCGGCCGCGGCGGGCCGCGACGGCACCGGAGACACCCCGGCGCTCGTCTGACGAGCCCTGCGGGCGGGACCCGACCACGGTCCCGCCCGCAGCCCGGCGCCGCCCACCCGTCCGTCCACCTCGGGAACGCCCATGCCACCACCCCGAACCCGGACCACCACCCACCCCGCAGCCCACATCGACCTGTGGGCACTCCACGACCTCCACCGCGACAACTACCTGCGCTACGCCGCTCTCCTTCTCACCCTCGCCGACGCGCGCCGAGCGGTGCACGAGGCCTTCGAAGACCTCGCCGACCGCTGGCACGACGTTCTCGCCGCCGCGAGCCCCGCGGCCTGTGCCTGGCAAGATGTCCGCCAACAGGTCTGCGACCTGGCCGGACCCCGCACGCTCGACCCGGTGGCCCACCTCACCGCGGCGCAGCAGGACGTCCTCCTGCTCCACCTGGTCCTCGACCTGCCGCAGAACGAGATCGCGACCTTGGGCTGTCCTTGTTGGGGATCGAGGGGAGGAGCCAACCGGTGGTGTCGCTCGTGGGGTGGGCGGCAGGTGTGGGGCGAGGGGTGCCGCGGTAGTTCATGTGCATCTCGGTCAGGACGCTGACCTTCGCGCACAGCATCCAGGGTTCGAACGGCTTGGTGATGAGGTCGATCGCCCCGGCGTCGTGGCCGCGCAGCAGGTTCTCGGGGTCGGCTCCGATCGTGGTGGCGAAGATGATCGGGATGTTGCGGGTCTGGGCGCGGCGCTTGATGCG
>NZ_JBVJCO010000062.1:0-50498 GCF_055588525.1 Kitasatospora sp. NPDC041988 | reverse complement strand
CGGCGGCGGCATCCACTGCATCACCCAGCAGCAGCCGAAGGCCTGATGTTCTAGCAGGTCAACGGCCTTGACCTGCGAGAACGGCAAATCGGACATAGCTAAAACTGGCAGATCCTAGCGGAATCTGGCGGTAGGTTTCCGAGATCATCTCCCGCCGCCTCCCAGTGGATCATTGATCAGACGATGTCGAGGCCGGGCCGTGGTGCGACTTGGGGGCGCCCGATGCGACCCGGCCTCGACGGACTGTAGCGGCGGATTCGGTCTCCACCGCCACCTCCACCCCCCGAGAGAGTGGAAGCTCCAAGTAGTGGGCGCCGAGCAATCCAGCCCGGCGCCCGCTACGTTCTGCTGCTAGCCCCAGGTCGAGTCGGCCAACGTGAAGGTCGGCTCCGGAGTGGGGGTCGGGGCGACGACACCCCAGGTCGAGTCGGCCTTGGTGGACTGGCCTGCCTTGCCCGTGGAATCAGCCGGCGCCAACGACATGCCGACTCCGAGCGCGGCCACAACGACCAAGCTGGCAACCACGACTCGCTTCATTGAGAACCTCCCGGATGCGGCAGTGCGGTGCCGCATGGTGATGTGCGGGTGTGCGATCAAGCCTTCCCGCTGTACAGCCTTCAATCAAGCCCTCTACGCTGCCAGTTCATACATCTGCGACTTGTCGCAAGGATGAAGGCGGACACAAGGGATATGTCGGGCAAAGAACCTCGGTCCATCCTCAGCGATGAAGCGCGCGAGCTCTACGTACTGCTGAACCTGGCACAGGGGCACGCCCCCAACGCCGAGGCCCCAGCGCTGACAGAACTCCTCGACTTCGGCCTCATCACCCCACACCCCGACCAGCCAGGCAGCGCCCGATATCTGGTCCTCAGCCCGAGCCAGGCGATAGCCAGGCGTCAGACTGAGCTGTACCAACTGGCACAAAGGGCCATCAGCGAGGCCACCACCCTGCCGGACTCGCTCCACGACCTCGCCATCTCCTACCGCGGCACCGAACGTGCGCGCATCACCGGCTCCATGGAGTACCTGGAGGGAACAGAAGCGATCAACGAGCGGCTCAGCGAGATCATCACCGACGCGACGCAGGAGCTCCTGACCTCCCAGCCGCACGGACCTCGACCGAAGACCAGGCTGGACGTCTCGTATCACCGCGATCTGGATGCAATCCGGCGCGGAGTCTCCATGCGCACGCTGTACCGAAGCACGGTCCGCTCTGACTGGGCAACAGCCCAGCGCACAGCCGAGGTAACACATGCTGGCGGCTACGTCCGGACCCTGGACGAGGCTTTCGCCAGGGTCATCGTCGTGGACCGACGAATGGCGCTGATCGACAACCCCGCGGCTCCCCCCGGACAGCTCCACGCTGTACTCGTCGAGGATGAAGCTGTCGCCGCCTTTGCAGCCGCGCAGTTCGACCGCGACTGGGCGCGCGCGATCCCGTGGACCGGTAAGGAGCCGCGCGACGGCACAACAGCCAGCCTGACTGACCTGCAGATCTCAATCTGCCGCCTGCTTGCCGTCGGCCACTCGCAACCCATGATCGCAACGGCGCTTGAAGTGAGTCACCGAACAATTACCCATCAGATCGCACTCGTCAAGGAAGTCGCCGGCGCAGAGACACTCTTCCAGCTGGCCATGTGGTGGGAGCGGCGCAATGCCCGCTCAGCAGTTCAGGCCGACGGGCCAGGGGCGTGACGCTCGACTCTTAGCGTGACGCTCTTGATCACCCGCGTTGCCTCCTGGATAGCTGCGGCTTGCTCGGATGTGCCGTCTGGGCGGCGCCCATAGTCGGCCAGGAGTTGGGCGGTCGCGAGGATGTCGCGCGCTGCCTTCTCCAGGTCGAAGGGTTCGTCCAGGCTCCAGCCCGGGGGTTTCTTCACGTGATGCTCCGGTTCCGGTCCCCCCGGTAACAGGGTGTACATAGTATCGAACATGCGGTCGATCAACTTATGACTTTGGCATGCAGACTTTTGATCATGGTCACGCAAACGTCAAGGGGTGCCGACCCCGCCCCGCCGACAGCCCGACGCCCGCCAGCTGCAGGAACGCCGCGAGGTCGGTGACCGGATTCGCTATCTGCGGCGCCAGCGCGGGGTGAGCCAAGGGCGGCTCGGCGAGATGATCGGCCGCGACAGGCAGACGATCAGCAACTGGGAACTCGGCACCACGCCGGCCTCGATTGACGACCTCGGGGCGATGGCCCGCGCACTCGGCGTGGAGACATGGCGGCTGTTCTACGGGTAGCCCTGGCCGGTCGCACCGCCGTACGGCCGGCCAGGGAGTCAACGTCGGGTCGTCAGTGATCGTGCTGATGCCGGCGCATCCTCACGCGGGCATCCACCGCGGCGGAGTGGTCGTGCCGAGCCCTCGCACTGTCGTGTGCCCGAGTCAGCTCCGCGCACTGTTTGCAGCCCGGTCGCGGCTCGATCATCTCGCCGATGCGATAGTTGCTGGCTGCGGCTCTCACTGTGCGCCCCCAGCGGCCAGCCGGCGAGTTGCCTGGTACCCGGCGAGGTTGACCTGCCGGGCTACCCAGGCGATGGCGCTCTCCTCGATACCGAACCGCAGCGTCACCACCTGGCCGTCCTCGTTCTCCTCGCGAATCAGGTCGCCCGTCGCGGTGTCCCGAACTGCCCACAGACCCGGGCAGCGGCCGGTCGCGGGCAACTGCACCGGGACGAACCGGTCCCCTATGCGCTGCCGCGGGGAACGCGCGCCCGGCCGGGATACCCGCATCACGACCTGACCCTCGCCGCGCAGGTCGAGCGTCCACTCCGCGGCGCCGTCGACAGCCAGCGTTGCCAGCACCTCGGGGTTCTCGCCGCAGAGCTGCCGCCGCATAGCCTCATGCTGGTGCTCGCACAGATCCAGCTCCACCACGATCCGCCACAGTCGGCGCAGACCCTCGTCCTGCGGCAGGGTGACCTGCCCCAGGCGATTGACCACCTCGATCGTGAGGTCAGTGCTCACCATCTCCTCCTCACTGGTCAGTGCCGCCCGCAGCCACGTGACCGCCTCGCGGCGCTCCATGGCCGCGCGGTAGCCCGGGTCGGGTAGTGGACGGCTGTCCGGGCCGGCCCAGATCACCGGGCCGTAGCGTTGCGGCTCCCACTCCCAACGGCCCGTCCACGTCACGACGTGCTCCTCGACCGACAGCCGCCCGCACAGGCCACCACGGGCCAGCCGAGTCCAGCGCCGGCCGTCGGGATGTAGACGTAGCCGGCTGTCGCGAGCGCGTCGTCGTGGTCGGCGTCCAGAACGCAGGCCTGGCCGTGGAGCTGGTCGCTGGTCACCTGGATCTCGACAGGGGGGCCCAGCAGCGGCTGGTACTCGACGGTGGTCGTAGCCTGCGCGGTGGTCATGCCCAGAGGATCAACCGTCCTGGCCGAAACCGGCAATGACGGCCCTAGCGTGAATTCACGGTGTCGTGACGACATCCTGTTGCGACGTCATATCCATGCAGTGAAGGGGACATCGGGCCGCCGCAGGATGGCCTAGCGTGGTGTCACACCCCCTGATGGACCGGAGCCGCTGATGCCCCGCGCCACCCACCGGCAGACCGCCGCTCACCTCGCGGCCCAGGCTGACGCCGCGGGCTGGAGCCCCTGGCAGCTCGTTCAGGCCGTGGCCGCCGAGTGCGACGTCAGCCTCCTGCACGCAGCCCGCCTGGCCCGCGCCTGGACACTCCGGACCGCGGTCGCCGGCCTCGCCGAACTGGGCCACCGAGCCACCGTTCAACAGCTGTCCGCATGGGAGGTCGGCACCACGCGGCCCAGCGACACCCGCCTCGACGGCCTGTGCCGGCTCTACCAGACCCGCCCCGACCGGCTCGGCTACGGCACCGACTACACCCTCGCCACCGACGACGAGTCCTCGGTCGACCCACAGGTAGCTCGTCGGCCCGAGCCGGGCCCTACCCCGCTGGCTCCCGCGGACCACGCCATACTCCGTAGCCTGCTCGGGTCCGTCGGGGTGTCCCTCTCCTCCCCCGTGTTGATCGCCCTCGCGAGCGCTCGACAGGACATGGCAGACACCCTCACCGGCACCCTCGCCGAAACCGCAGTGGACCAGTGGGAGCGCACCGCTGCCGAGTACGGGCACGCCTACCAGCACACCCCGCCCGGGCAGATCCTCGGCGACAGCGTCCTCGACTTCATCGAGGTGCAGCAGCTGCTCGGCCGCCGCCAGCCGGCCGACCACCGGGCCCGCCTGTGCCATGTCGCCGCGCGTCTCGCCGCCACCGCAGGCATCGCCCTCGTCGCGCTCGGCGAGCATCGCGAAGCCCGGGCCTGGTTCCGGTGCGCCCAGCTCGCAGGCGAGGAGACCGGCGACCGCGCCTTGCGCGCGTGGCTCCTCGCAAGGGAGGCAGTCATCCCCTTCTACTTCGGTAGCCCCCAAGCCGCCGCCGAGCTGGCGGAACGAGCCCGCCTCGTGGCCGGCAATACGGTATGCGCCACCGCCGCATGGGCACCCGCCCTTGAAGCCCGGTCCCTCGCCCGCCTCGGCCGCGCGGATGACGCACGGCAGGCCATGGCCATCGCAGAGCGCGCCTTCGCCCGCCTCGACGACAGCCACAAAGCCGACCTCGCCTACGGATACACCGAGCGCCAGCTCCGCTGGCACATCGGCAGCATGCACACCATGCTCGGCGACACCCGACGAGCACAGCTCGCCCTCGACCAAGCGCTCGACTTGTACGCCCCGGCCGAGTACTTGGACCGCGCGCTCATCGCCCTCGACCAGGCCGACGGGTTGATCCGTGTCGGCGAAATCGGGTCAGCAGCCCAGGTCGGCATGCAGGCGGTAGGGATGCTGCCGGCCGAGCATCGGACCGGAATCGTCATCTCGCGTGCCCGCGAGGTCGTCTCCGCGGTACCTGCCCGGGCTGCCCGGACGCCGATGGTCAACGAGCTGCGCGAGTTCCTGGCCGCCGAACCGCGCGCCCTGTCCTGCTAGCGGCGGGCCAGGAGCTGCAGCAGCCCGGTGACGGCGACTCCGGCGACGATCTCGCGGCGGTCGATCATGGCTTGGATATGGTCGAGCGGGATCCACTCGATGCGGTCCGCCTCGTGGGTGTCCACTGGCGGGGCGACGTACTCGGCGCCGCGGGCGAGGAACACGTGGTGCTCGGCGTTGGACATGCCGCCGATCGGCTGGTTGTAGGCCAGCGGCTCGACAGTGGCGACGCGCCAGCCGGTTTCCTCCAGCACTTCCCGGGCGGCAGCAGCCTCCAGTGCCTCGCCGGGCTCGACGATGCCCGAGGGGATTTCCCAGTTCCAGGTGTCCGTGGCGAACCGGTGCCGCCACATCATCAGGACCTCGTCGTCCTCGTTGAGGACCACCGTGGCGGCGACTGGCGCCCACTTGATCAGGTGGTGCTCGTACCGGGGCTGGCCGGGCGGCTCGACGTCGACCAGGTCGAGCTCGACCCAGGGGCTGGTGTAGATAGTGCGGCTGCCATGGACGGTCCACTCGCTCACGGGCACCTCATGATCTCGACGGGATGATCGGCGCCATCCTGTCAGAGACCGCCCGTACGATGGCGGCATGCCCAAGTCCCTGCCGCTGCCCGATGACCTGCTGCCCCTCCACACTGCCGTCGTGCTGGCTGACCGGGCGATGACCGAGGTCCGACTCGCCGGCGGGGACGTGGACGCCGCGCGCGAGCAGTACGTCGCCGCCAGCCTCGCCCTGCGCGCACACCCAATCTGGGAGCAAGCCCGTACCGCCCAGCCGGAGCCCTGCCACATGCAGACCTGGCAGGCCAGCCTCGACGCAGCCAAAGCCCACCTGGACGAGCAGCCCGCCGCAGCCTGACCAGATACTGGCAGCGTGCAGTACCACCAGCCCCGCCGGCACCAGCCCGGAGACGCCCGGCCAGCCGACCCCGCCGCAATGGCACAGCCCCACGTCGAGGTGCGGGAGGCCTGGCAGGTCGTCGCTGTCCGGATCGGCGGGCAGTGGCGGCTCGGCCTCCTCACCGAATGGCGTCGGCCCCAGGGCGGGCAGTGGGTGGCGCTCGTCCGCTGGGGACCGGACTCCGCCCCCGACCAGCAGTGGGCCTGGATCAGGCCCGAGCCGGCCACCCTGCGGCCGCTCACCATCGCCGACGTGCTGCCGCCTGAAGGCCGCGAGCACCCGCGCTAGTAGCCGCGTCGCCGAAGCGCGTCGCCCAAACCTGGGCCGTGGTCAAGCTTGAATGCCTGCTTTATCGTGAGATCTTTGATTGGGCACTGCGCGGGGTGGAAATGACAGCCATGACAGCATGGGCATTGGGCAAATCGGCGCCACATTAGAGCGCTCCTCTCCATGGTCCACAGTGGCATCATCTGATGCCTTCCTAATCCCCCGTCTGGTCGCTCTCGTCTTCGGAGATTCGCAAGGGGCGATTTCCCCAGTATGCGTTGAAAACGTCCTTCGCTGTGCTGCCTCCAATCACGAGTTCGAAGAGGGCGCCAGTCATGAGCAGGGTGAAACTTATCCACCTGCTCAATTCAAGAACTCCATGCTCACATGATGGTGGTGCGATAAGAATCGCCAAGCCGGCGGCAATACTGGCGATTCCGACATAGAAGAGAGCTGTAGCCCAGGCCGCCCATAGTAGCCATACGGCAAAATCATGCGCCTGGTCCTGAGAGAACTCCTCCTGTCGAGTCTCAATCTCTCCTGGCGTCCACCACGCTTCATAGTCTGTTCGTGAGGTGAGATGCCGCTGGGCAACAAGTCCACACTGCAGGCTGGCTACCAGGAGGATCGCCGATGCGGTTAAGCAGATCAGTGAAGGGCCCGGCCACCTAAAGTCCTGATGGGATGGCAGAACTACGCCGATAGTGATGATGCTGAAGCCTGCAAGAAGTGGTGCAGCAATGTACGTTGTTGAACTTGTTGCTGCACCGAAACCGAGTGGGCTCGGCTTGTGCCACTTTGGCGAATAGGGAGGCAACATCGCATCGTCTCTCCTTCGAGACGGAGGCGTAGGTAGCGGCAAGCCCATGTCCGCACAACTCCTACCATCACCGTAAGGCGTATCGGCATCCAAGTCACCTCATAGCTGACGGTGACGAAAGTCCGGAGCGGGTAGAGCTGTGGCCAGGCGCGGCAGCTGGCCACGCCGCGCGTGACCACGGCCAGTAATTGGGTTGCGTTGGTCGATTGACTGCCCCCCTCCGGGGATAGGTGCAAAAACCCTCCAGAACCCGTACAAGAGAGTTTGGGGTGGGGCCGGGTCCGGAGATGATCACCCCCGCGGCGGTGGCCGGCTAGTACGACTACTTCCCCGGCCCGGGTGAACTCCGGCCCGGCGGCCTTCCCCGTGGCGGCCGGTGCCCGCTACGAAGATCACGACAGTAGTGATCTTCGAGCGGAAGGCGACCCGCCATGGGCCACCTCACCAAGACGACAGCGCGCGCTGGCATCATTGCCGCGGCCACAGCACTCCTTGCCGGAGCACTGGGAACCGTTCCCGCGCAAGCCCGCCCTGGCCACTCCAGGGCCGTTGGCGACGTCGTGAACACCACCTTCTACGAGGCCATCGACGCGCTCCCCGTCGCGGACGAGGACCGCACCGGCTACGTTCGAACCGCCTACCGGCACTGGACCGACGCCGACAAGAACGGCTGCAACGCCCGCAAGGACGTCATCATCAGCGAGGCGATCGACGCACCCGCCGTCGGCCCCGGCTGCACCCTGACCGGCGGCGTCTGGTTCTCCCCGTACGACGACGTCACCGTCACCGACGCCTCCGCCCTCGACGTCGACCACCTGGTACCGCTCGCCGAAAATTGGGACAGCGGCGGCTCTAAATGGACCGCCAAGGAGCGCGAGCTGTACGCGAACGACATGGCGGACCCCCGAACCCTCATCGCCGTCACCGCCCGCTCGAACAGGCAGAAGAGCGACAAGGACGTGACGGACTGGCTACCGCCGGCCGCCGAGTACCGCTGTACGTACGCCACCGACTGGGTCGCAGTGAAGACACGATGGGGCCTGAACGTCGACCCCGCCGAGCTGAACACCCTCCACCAGATCGCGGCTGGCTGCGACAACACCTCGATCACCGTCACGCTCGCACGCTGAAGCCGGGCACGACGAAGCGCCCCCGCCTCTCCCGAAGGAGAAGCGGGGGCGTGGTGTTCAGCGGGAGAGGAGCGGGGCGACGCCAACCGCCAGTCCAGCCAGGCCTGTCAGTGCTCCGATCGTCGGCAGCGGCCAACGGCCGGCCTCCAGCCGGCGGAGCCGAGCCTCGTGGTCGCCGAGTCTGGAGTCGACGTCCCGATCGGCGGCGCCCAGCGCATCCAGCTTGGCCTCCAGCCGGATCAGCCCATCGCCCACCCGCCGGACCTCCTCGTACATCTGAGCAGCAGTGATCACGATCCCCGCGTCCGGGCCTGGACTCGTCACTCCCGGACCCGCGGCAGTATCGCGGCGGTCGTCGGGTCACCGACGAGCGTGCCGATCGCGCCCTTGACCACGGTCAGCGCGGCAGGGAGCGCGGCCACCGCCGCGGCCCGCAGCGCGCCCACGCTGGTGAGGTCGACGCCGTCGGCCAGGAGCAGGCCGAGGAACGTCACCGCATACGTGGCGACGGTCCGCTCGGCCAGGTCGAACCAGAACTTCCGCATGGTGATGTCCCTTCAGGCGCGCAGGGCGCGGTCGTAGGCCTGGAGCTGGAGGAACTCCTCGTCGGCGCCGTAGGCGATCTCATGGTCCGCGGCGGGCTGGCCCCACAGGACCCACTCGGCGGCGGTGATCTGGCGGACGAACCCGGTCGGCCAGATGCCGAACAGCTCATTGCCGCGGCCCTGGGCCTTGTGGCCCTTGACGAGGATGATGCCCTCGGGAATCGGGTGGGTGCTCATGGTCAGACTCCGATCGCTCGGTAGGCCCGCGGCCGGAACCGGCGCGGAACAGGGGTGGGGGCCGGCGCGGGCGCGGCCGGCGGGGTGGGAACGGGGACCGGGGTCGGGGCGGGGGCGCCGTTCGCCCTGGCGACGATGCCCGGGAACACGACGGCGAGGAACTGCCGGACCCGGGCGTCACCCGGGCAGTCCGTGCCACCGCCGGACCACTCGGGGAACAGCCGGTGGTAGCCGTACCCGGGATCCGAGGCGGTCCGGCAGATCCGCAGGGAGATGCCGTGGGTCTGGTGCATCCAGACGCCGATGCGGATCAGCGTCTCGAGCTGCTCGGCAGTCCACGGATCCGAGTTGTCGTTGTTCGCCGCGGTCTCGACGCTCACGGCGCCGGTGCCGTCCGGCCTCCGGTTGGCGGCGACATTGGCGTCGGCGCGAGTCTGGGTGCCGATGTACTGAGCCACGGCCCCGTCGTAGCCGACGCCGAAATGCGACTCCAGATTGGTCGAGTCGTGCCAGTACTCGTACGTGCGCCCGGGCGTCCACGGCGCCGCGATGCTGTGGAAGATCACCTGTGTCGGCACGATCGCCGGCTGATCGTCCGACTCGGGCTGGAGCTCCATCTTCTGAGCCCCGGGGTACCAGGCCATCAGGCCTCCAGACATGCGAGAGCCCCGGCCGGCAGGCACGGGGCAGGTGGGCGGTGAGTGGTCAGGGGTTGGCCGGCGTTGCTGTCGGGCGCAGGCCGGTCAGCCAGTCCAGCCGCTGGACCGCGAGCGCGGCGCACTGCTCAACGGCGGTCTTCACCGCGGTCGGGTCCGGCTGCCAGGGCACGCCGGGCTGGTAGGCGTACACCGTGGCGGTGGCCAGGGTGATGGCGGCGGCGCCGTCGGGGCTGATCACCATGATCTGTGCGTCCACCGTCGGGGTGTCTCGGCGCCCGGGCTGGGCGTCCCGGATCGCCACGTCGACGGAGAACCCGCGTTCGATGGTCGGGGCCGTGGCGCGGCCGGCGTAGTCGACGGGAATGCCCCACGGGTAGGCAGGGTCAGGGGTCACGAGGGTTCCTCTCTCGGTGCTCAGCTGGAGCCGTACATGCCGCCGTTCCAGGACGTGCAGGTTCCGGCGCCGGCCGTGCGCTGGACCTGGACCATCAGGTAGACCCATGTCCCGAACGCCCCGCCGTGGTCGGCGGGCGTGAGCGTGAAGTTCCCGAACGCCTCGGTGCCGGTGGCGGTGATGGTCGGTCCGAGCTGGGTGATGGTGCCGGAGACGTTCTTGACCAGGCGGGCCTGGGCAGTCGTCCCGCCCGGCGCGAACACGCTGAAATTGGTCGTCAGGTTCGGGTGCTGGACGTTCCACCAGCCGACGTGTGTGTGCCGCCACGTGGTGTCCGTGAAATCGACGCCGGGCGCCATCGGCACCGGCAGGTAGGGCCGGCCGAGACCGCCGCTCACAATGTCGTCGGAGAAGACGACGTTGCCGTGCGAGTCGCGTACGGCAACGGTCTGAGTCATCGGCCCGGAACCGCCGTTGGCAATGCTCAGCGCCAGCGAGCCGTCCTGCCGGTAGGCGAGGAGGCCTCGCTGTGGGCTGCCGTCCGGGTTGAGCGGCAGGATCGAGCCGACATAGAACTGCGGGCTGCTCGGGCCCTCGACCTTGAACGCGCCGCCCTGCCCGACGGTCACGTCGCCGGCCAGGACTTGGTTCATGGCGGGCCTGATCTGGCTGCGGCCGGTCAGGTCGCGGACCTGCTGCTCGAGGTCGCGGATGCGGTCGAGAATGTCGTACGGGACGTTGGGCATCTCAGATCGCCTCCAGGTACAGGTCGGCGGACTCGCCGCGGCCGCGTTCCTCCGGGGTGAGGTGCCAGCCGACGAGCCGGTACCGGGCGGTCAGCCCGTCCGGGTTCCAGACGTCGCGGATCCGCAGCCGGATCGAGCTGCCGAGCGCAGGCAGCCCGCCGTCACCGGGCCGGATGGTGACCTGCGGGATCACGACCGGCCGGACCTGCCGGCCGAGGTCGGCCGCCGCGTTCTGGTCGAGGATGGACTGCGTGGTCACCGAGCTGTAGTCGCTGCTGCCGTCGAGCCTGGGCCAGCCGGCCGTGTAGTCGGCCGAGGTGGTGAGCGGCGTCGACATCAGCGGGTACGAGGCTGCGGCCAGGTTCGAGTTGATGCTGGCACCGCGGGAGATCCACGCGTTCGCCTGTACGGACGCGTCGCGCGAGCGCTTGTAGGAGAGGACCTGCCCGGGCAGGCTCAGCACGGTGTCCGAGCTGCCCACCGTGATGGTCGGGTAGCCGAGCTGCAACACCCGGTGCCGAGCCCCGGCGCTGTCCCGGAAGCAGTTGATCCGCCACTCGAAACCGCCTTGCGTCGCGGCCAGTTCATCGATCCGCCGGCCGACATACGCCAGGTCGTAGCTGAGGTAGGTGCGGTCTCGCAGCACCCCGGACACCGGCGACGCCGGAACCTCGACGCCGAGGTGCCCGCCGGATTTGCCCTGCGCGTAGTTGATCAGGTCCCGCACAATGTCGAGCTGGTCCTCGCCGGTCGCCACGAGGGTGTCCACGATCTGCCGGTGGTCCCGGAAATAGGACTCTGCGCCGGCGGCCTGGACCTGCGCGGACGCCGACCCGCGGTCGGACGACACCTGCACGTCCGTCCACTGGATGCCCGACCACACCACCGCGCTGCCCCGCAGCAGCCACAGTGCGGTGCGGCCGGGGATGAGCGCGTCCTGCACCCGGCGGGCCATGGCCCGGTCCGGCACCGGGATGGTGCCGCTGAAGGTGCCGGTTTTGCCGATGTAGTCGTCACAGGACACCTGCATCACCGGGAGGCGGTCCATCAGGGTGTCCGACCGCAGATCACACACCAGCAACTCGTACGGGGACGCCACGACACCCCCTACCCGGCCAGTGGCATGGCGACGATGTTGCGGTAGTCGAACGCGGCGGCGCCGCCGGTCACTCGGTGTTTCCAGGTGAGAGTGAGAGTCTCACCCGGCGAGCCCGTGACCCGGAACGCGCAGGTCGCCGGTTTCACCCCGTTGTCGCCGGCGTTGTAGTCGACGAGCGACAACGCCTTCCCGTCAGAGGCTGGCCGTAGGGCGCCGGAGACGGAGCCGGACACCTCGATGATGGCGTAGGCCACCGAGTTCGACGTGTTCTCGTACATCTGACACTGCCCGGTCACGTACACCCGTCCGGATGGCGGGACGATGACGGTCGTGGAGATGACAGTTCCGGTGGACGTGTACGTCGTCGAGCTGGTCGAGACAGAGCCCGATGACTCCGTGTACGCGCTGGTCAGCGCGGGGTTGATGGCGACCCATGACGACCCGTTGTAGGCCTCCAGGACGCCCGCGTTGTATCGGACCTGCCCCGCGTAAGTGCCAGTCGTGGTGGCGTCCGGGGAGACCCCGCCAACGGCGACGGTGTAGACGCGCCGGTCGGTCAACAGTCCCGCGCCGACCCAGTTCGGCGGGGCGCCTGCCGAGGCACCGGCCGGGACCTGGATGTCCCACAGTCGCAGGTAGGCGGTGCCGGTCGCCGGGGCGGTCGGCGGGACACCGGCGCCAGCGGTGCCCTGCTGGTAGACGATCGCGGCCAGAGTCTGCCCGCTCGTGTCGAACAGCGTGTCGTACGCCACCAGCCAAACCGTGTCGTAGCGGATCAGGCTGGCGTGGCCGTTAGCGACGGTGAACGTCTCGGCAGCGGTGACGACTTCCGGATAGGCACCCTGCGCGGACGTGCCCTGGACGACGGCCCGTCCGGTGGAGATGGTGCCGCCCATGCCGGACATGGTCAGGGTGAGTGGGGTGCCGCCGGGGATGACGCCCGCGCGGGTAGTGGTCGCCCCAGTCGGCGTCATCGTGCCGAGCGGAGCGAGCCGGGTGTCCTGCCTGGTCTGGCCCGGGTTGAGGAGCCAGCCGGAGCGCACGGTCATGAGGTGGTCCCTCCTCGGGGGTTACCAGTAGGCGGAGCGCCAACGCACGGTGGCCTGCGCGGCAGGATCGGAGCTGCCCGGGGCAGCACGGAAGGAGAGCGTTGTGGCGCCGGCGGGCAGCGCGAACGCACCCTCCGGGGAGGAGCGCAGGCTCGCCGTGCCGATCCGGGACTGGCCGCCGAGCGTGACCGTTCCCGCCCAGGTATCGATCACGAGGGTGTCGACGGCGGCCAGCGTGATGCCGTACTCCAGGACCATGCCGGTGCCGGACATCGTGATCGCTGGGGTGTCGACCGGCCCGCGGATCTCGATGATCGGGTGGGCGGGTGCGTCACCGGAGTTGGTGGCGGTGATGTCGCCCGTGGAGCCGGGTGTGCCCCACGCGAGGCCGGTCTCGGTGGGGCTGCCCCAGTCCAGGCCGGTCTCCGTTGGGGTACCCCACGGTAGGCCGGCCTCGGGCGCGGGCAGCGCGGTGACGCCGGTCTGCTCGGTCAGGACGTACCGGCGCGGGTCGGTGGCCTGCCACTGCAGTGCGCCGCCGGCGGCCCACCCGAGTTGCCACGACGAGTCGACGGGCAGGTGCCGGCGGATCAGCCTGGCGTTGACGAGCATGGGTCCGCGGTCGTCGAGCCAGACCACGAGCGGCTGTTCGTCCTGCGCGATTGTGCACGCCGCGCTGAGTGTGCGCACGGCGGCACCGATCTGGCCGGCCACCGCTCGCACCATCAGCCCCTCAACGGTGACGGTGCGGGGCTGGGCAAGGAGCGGTCCCGGCCAGGCGCCGTGCTGCTGGGCTCGGTTGACGGTGCCCGAGTCCAGAGCCGGTGTCTCCTCCCAGCCACTGACCGTGTGCCACCGGTACGGGGTTACCGTGCCGGTGGCCTGCCGTCGGCCGATCAGGAGGTTGCCCCACTGGATGAGGCCGGGCCCGGTGACTAGCTCACCCGCCATTCGCTGTCACCCCCTGCCCTTGGCCATCCAGGCCAGCTCCTCGGCCGTGTTCCTGGCGGAGCCGGACTCGGACTCGTAGTAGTTGGTGATGTTGAGCCCGCCGAAGCTGGCGCCCGCACCGCCGGCCATGGCCATCTGCGGGCCCCCGGGGCCGAGGCGGAAGGGGTCATCGAGCGGGCCATGAGCCGAGGCCATGAGACTCGCTGCCGCGGACCGGACGTTGCTCTGGCCGCCGAGGATGCCGTCCGCGAGGGCCTGGCTGATGGACTGGCCGCTGTAGAGAGACCAGCCGCGGCCGCTGAACGGTCCCTCGCGCGCGGGCGAGAAGGGCAGCAGGTTGCGAGCCGAGGCGAGGACGTCCTTGACGGCGTCCTTGACCGCGCCGGCCTTGTTCTTGATGCCGTCGACCAGCGAAGAGATGATCTTCTTTCCGGCTTCGAGCATGCTTGACGCGAGGTCGGCGAGGACGCCGCCGATCGCGAGCGGCAGTTCGGTGAACCGGCGGACGACGGTCGACACGAGCCCGGACAGGACTTCCTTGGCCGCGTCGACGGCGCCGGACAGGTCGCCGTGCAGCAGGCTGGAGATCATCCTCAGGGCCGGAACGACGACGTCCCGCACCGTCGCGGCCAGTTCGTTCGCGAAGATGCCCGCGAGCCGGGACACGGCGGTGATGATCGGCAGCAGGAGCGGCAGCAGCTGGGCGAGCAGCTTGCCCTGGAGTTCGGCGAGTTGGGCGAGCACCGGCGCCAGGGCGATCATGACCTGCGCGAAGCTCTGGCCGAGCTGCGGGAGCGGCAAGTCCTTGATCAGCTGGGTCAGGACGGGCAGCAGGATGCCGGTCAGATTGGTCAAAATCGTGACGAACGGTCCTACGATCGACGGCAGTTGGGCCAAGATCGGACCGAGCGCGGCGGACAGGGCGTCGGCCACGGCCTGCACGAGCGGCTGGGCCTGCTGAAAAATGACGTTCAGCCCGTCCAGCAGGGGGGTCACCGCCGGCAGCAGGGCGCTGACCAGGGTGCCGACCAGCCCCAGCAGGGGCGCCGCGGCGGCGACCAGCGAGCCGACCGCCTGGGCCGCGGACAGCAGCACAGGACCGAGCGCGACCAGCACGGGCTGCAGCGCGGCACCCAGGCTCTGCACCAGCAGCTGGGCGGGCGGACCCAGCGCGGCAAGCACGGGCCCGATCACCTGCAGGGCGGTGGCCAGCAGCGGCGCCGCGGTCGACGCCAGGGTGGACATCGTGCCGAACAGGGCCTGCAGCCCGGCCTGGACGGCCGGACTGGCGAACGCCTCCGCCATCGCGCCGGTGACCTTGACCAGTGTCTGGACGAAGGATCCGCCCTGCTGCTGGGCTGCACCGAAGACGCTGCCGACGATCGAGCCGACGTTGCCGACGACGTCACCAAGCTGACCGAGGATGGTGATGGCCTGCTCGATCGCGCGCTGCATGCCGCCGTTGGCGAAGGCGGTGGACATCCGCTCGGCGAGGCGGTCCAGCGCGCCGCCGCCCGCCGCCGTCAGTCGCTCGAATGACGGGCCGGCCGCGGCACCGATCTGCACCAGGCCCTGGACGATCGTGGCCGGCAGCGCGCGCAGGTCGTACAGCCCGTTGTTCGCCGACGCCAGTGCCTGCCCGAGAGCACCGGACTGGGCCATGGCGCCCGCGGTGTCGAGGGCCCCACGTCCCATCAGGTTGAGGGCGGAGGCGGCCGTGGTGAGGCTGTCGTGCAGGACCGGCAGGACGCTGGACGAGGCAGTCCGCAGCGAGTCCGCGAGCCCCGCGAACAGGGCCTGCTGGACGTCGAACCTCAGATCAGCCAGCGCGGGCTTGAGGCGGATGATCTCCTCGACGAACGCGCGCGCGTTCGGCGACAACTTGGCAAGCGCCGCGGCAAGAGGATCAACACCGCCGCCTGCCGCACCGGCGGCCCCCTGCTGCAGGGACTCCATAGCGCGGGCGATCTGTTGGGCACCGTCCGCGGCGGTCTGAGCCTGCTCGCGCTGAGCGTCGGACAGGGCACGCCGGGCGTCGGTGACGTCGCGGTCCGCGGCCGCGACCCGCTTCGAGGCTGAGACCTGGGCGTCTGCCAGCGCCTGCTGCTGGTCGGCGACCGACCGCTGGGCGTCGGCGAGGCGTTCCTGCGCGGACACGACCCGGTCCGAGCCGTCCACGCCGGCCTGCGCAGCCGCGGCCGCCTGGGCCTTGAGCCGCTCGAACGAGATGCCCTGCTCGACGACGTGCTGCCGTGCTTCGTCGGCGGCAAGCTGGGCCTGGTCGCGCTGCAACTGTGTCGCGGTCGGGTCGGCCAGGACCTTGTTGAGGGACTCCTGGGCCTGCTGAACGCGCAGGGTGGCCGACCGCTGGTCGAGTGCCCCGTCGATCAACCTGTTCTGCATGTCCTCCAGGTCCTGGGCGGCCTGGACGCGGGCGTCGTCGAGGTCGCGCTGAGCCTGAAGGGCACTGCGCTGGGCGTCCTCCAGGGAGCGTTCGGCCTGAGCGACCTGCCGCAGGGCCTCGATCTGGGCATCCGATGCCGCCTGGACGGCGTCGCCGACGGTGCGCTGGGCGTCCTCGACCTGGCGTGCGGCGCGTTCGTTGGCGCGGGCTGCCTGCTCGGTGGCGTCCTGGACGGCTCGTTGGGCGTTGGCGACCTTGTTGGCCGCGCCGGCGGCACCACCTGCGGCTGCGGGGGCGTCGGCGAATGCGGCCTTGATCGCGCCGCCGATGCCGCTGGTGCCGATCTTGATGGCGGCGCCGGCCGACGCCACCGCCAGCAGGCCGGTCGCGGCGACACCTGCGGCCGGTGCAACGGCAACCAGTGCGGCCGCGAGGCCGGCCGCGAGCGGGATGATCCCGCCGATCGCCCCGGCCATCATTGACAGCCGGCCCGCGACGGAGCCGATCGAACCGGCGGCGTCACCGATGGACGACAGTGCGCGGCCCATGCCGCGGCCGTCGTCACCGCCCCGCCGCAGGTCCCGGGAGACGGTGCCGAGACCGCGGCTGAGCCGCTGCGAGGCCTGGTCTCCGGTGCTGCCGATGTCCCGGGCGAGGGCATCGCCGATCGAGGTGGATTCGGCGACGAACCTGCCGCGGAGGTCACGGATGCGGCCGTCGGCGGTCCGGGTGAAACCGTGGACCGCCAGCTCGGCGTCCGACATGGAGCTGAGCAGGCGCCGGGATGCCTCCTCGCCGCCCTGCCCGAGGCCGTCCGCGACCCGCCGCCCGGCATCCTCGGCCCGGTCCCCGACGGCCCGGGTGCCGGCCTCGACGCCGTCGGAGAGGGCCTGCCCCATGAGCAGGCCCTCGGAGGCGAACCGCCCGCGCAGGTCCCGCAGCCGGCCGTCGGCCGACCGCTGCAGCCCCGCGAGGGCAGCCTCGCCCTCGGCCTCACCGCGCCGGGCGCCGCTGGCATCGATGTCGAACGTTGCAACGAGCTCGCCGACGTTCACGGCTCACCCCCGTCCGCTGTTCAGTTATGGAGCGGGTCACCGCCCGTAGGGGGTTCGTTGCTGGGGCCGAGGTAGGTGCCGAACACCGAGGCAATGGCCTCGGGCGAGTTGGCTCTCTGCGGGGTCTGGGCGTAGGCCTCGCGCCACCTTGACTCCGGAGCGAGCCCGGAGACGTAGGTGAGGAACTCGCGGTCGCTCAGCGCCGCGAGCGCTTGCGGCGTGAGCTGGTACTCCCGGCGGAGGTCCGCTTCGAGGAGGCGCCAGTGCCGGAGGACGCACCGCCAGAAGTGCCGGCCGGCTTCCTCACCTCGGCCGGGGCTTTTCCCCCGGCTCGCATGGTGGTCTGCTCGTCGTACGCCTTCGCCGCCTCAGCCAGGGAGATCACCCCGGGCCGCTTGACGTTGGCGATGGCCCACGCCAGGACGACGGCGAGCTGCCGGTCGTCGATGCCCTTGTCGAGCCAACGCTGGAGCGCGTCCGGCCCGAACAGGGGAGACAGGATTTCGGCGAACGCGTCCATGTCCTCGTCGTCCTGGTGCCGCGCGAGCATCAGGTTGAAGGTGAGCGGCACCCGGCGCGGGAGGGCGTAGTCGCGGCCGTAGAGGCGGAGCGTCGCAGGCTTCACCCTGGCGACCTCGGCGGCGAAGAACGCGTCCGCGTCGGCGAACGCCTCCTGCGGCTCGTCGTCCTCGTACTCGTCGTCGAGGAGGTCCTCGTCCGGGTCGAAGTCGTCTTCGTCGTCCAGCGTGTCGGTGTACTCCGGGTCTCCGGCGTCGCGGGTGGCCATCACGGCGCCGCCGTGTAGGTCTCGGCGCCGGTGCGGTGCAGCTCCATGCTCCACTTGCCGAGGTCGTTGGTGCCGCCGCCGAGCTCACCGGACTTCGCAGTCACCGACCAGACGCGCCACTGCACTTCGGTGCGGTAGCGAAACCGGATCTGGCCGACACTGTTGTCGGCGAGGCCCTGCGCGAGGGCGTCGAGGGCGGCCTGGCCCGGGTCGGCAATGCCGGTGGCGGCATCGACTCGGCGGGTGCCCTCCAACTTGAGGGAGCCGCCGCGCTGGAGCACGACCTCCTCGTACTGACCGTTGCTGTCGAAGTCGGTGCTCTCGGTGTGGGCGTCGTGGTCACCCGGGTTGTGGGAAAACGTGGTGAGGCCGGCGACGTTCGTCCAGGTCGGGCCGGCGCCGACCGCGACCTGGAAGATGTAGCCGCGCGCCTCGATCTTCTTCGTGGCCACGAGGGCCACCTCCTTACGATCGGTGTGCGGTCGGGTTGACCACGTTGAGGCGGTAATTGGTGACGTGCTCGTGCCGGCCGGTGGCGTCGGTGCCAAGCGGCGTCGGGGTCTGGATGGCGGTGCAGAGGATCAGCCAGGTGCCGTCCGGGAGCTCGACCCCGGCCAGGCCCTGCAGCGCGGAGTAGATGGCCTGGCTCCGGGCGCGGGAGATGCGCGGGTCGGGACCGCCGCGGACCCGCACCTGGAGGCCGGCCTCGTCGTCGTCGTTGAGCGGGTCGGGGATGCCCAGCCCGTATGCGGACAGGGCCACCGCCGAGTCCGGGCCGGGCGGCATCGTGTCGACGAAGCAGTCCCCGCCGGTGCCGTCCGGGTCGTAGGTGACCAGGCCGAGGCCGGCGAGGTAGCGGGCCATGCCGTCGAGGAGGTCAGCCATGGTCGGCCCGCCGGATGTGGGCTGCGATCAACGCCAGTACCACCTCGCGCTGTTCGTGGAACGGGCGTTCCAGGTACTTGGCGGTGCGGCCCGGCAGGTGCTGGTAGTCGAGCTCCTCGTGCTGCCTGACGGCGTACGGGGTGTCGTAGGAGACCACGCCCTTGAGAGCGGCGCGGTCGACGTGGCTGCGGCCGGAGCGTTCCAGCGTGCCCTCGTCCAGCGGCACCACCTTGCGGGACTCGGTGAGGACGTGCTCCATCCCGGCCTCCAGGCCGTCGGCAGCCCCAGCCAGGACCCGCCGCAGCCACTCGTCGCCATGCCACTCGAAGTGGCCCACCTGCAACGGCATGGCGGCCTCCTACACGAGCTGGACCTCAAGGTGGTCGGGGGTGCCGAGCCCGGCGCCGTCCCGCTGCAGTGCCGCGATGACGGTGGTCCGGCGGCCGTCCGGCAGGGTGACGCGGGACCCGGCCGGGGCGGTGGTGTCGAGTCGCGCGTAGAGGGTGCTGCCGCTGACCACCTCGCGGCCGTCGGCGGCCCGGACCAGGCGGGTCGCCTGGTCGAGGAAGCACCGCACGGCCACCGGCGGCCCGTACTTCGGGCCGTACGCCGAGTCGCCGAGGTAAGGCTCGACGGTGACCTGGTGCCGCAGGAGCCATCCGGGGATGCCGCTCACGCGAGGGTCACCGCCCCGAGCCGGAACCGGTCCGGCGTCAGGTCCGATGCCTGGAGCGCGTCCCACACCTGCGGGGCGATCTGACGGGACGGGGAGTCGTCCCCAGACACGGCCGTCACGGACCTGGACAGGTCCACGCTGCCGATCTTGACGCCGCCCCAGCCGACCCCCGCGGCGCCAGTGGAGTCGCCGAGGTCGGACCACCACTGGACCTGGGCACACACGGCGTCCCGGAACGCGGCCGCCACGATCGTGTCGGTGGGCAGGCCGTTCGTGTCGACGACGTACCAGCAGGCCCGCAGCACCCGCGCGTCGAGCATCGCGCTCGCGCGCGTGAGGAGCCGCGCGGTGTCGGTGCCGGAGGCCTGCCCGGTGTACGTCTGGTAGTCGGCCGTGGTGGCGTACACCCGGCTCATGCCGGCTGTACCTCCAGCACGGCGAGCTTGACGCTGGTGACGGCCGAGAAGTCGACGTACACCTTGCCGTCGGCCTGGTTGTAGGTCGTCGCCGGGAACGGGCCGATCGTCACGTCGCCCGTGGTGGCGGGCACGGTGATCTGCTTGCCGCCGTTGGCCGGTGCGACGCCGTCCAGGGTGGCGGGAATGTTCACGGTGACGGTGACGGCCGAACCGGAGGTGTTGGTGATGCGCAGGATCCGGCGGCCGTTGTTGGCGAACATCTGGCCGCCGGAGGCGTTGGCGTTGTCGAAGGTGGGGCTCAGGCCTGCGGTGGTGACGGCCTGAACAGCGGAGATGTCGGTGCGTGCCATGGGCCTGTGCCTCTCAGGTGAGGATGACCAGCGGCACGGTGGCCGCGGCGGTCGGGGAGGCGATGGTGGCCGGAGCGGTGCCGGTGAGAGCGGAGCCGGACGTCTGGGAGAGGTTCTTCTCACCGGTGACGATGCCGGCCGCCGCGGTGGTCGACACGCCGACCAGGGTGGGGACGGTGGTGGCCTTGACCATGATGCCGACCCAGTACGTGCCGTCGGCCTGGATCGTCACCGGGGAGGCGAGCGCCAACGTCTTGTTCGTGGTGGCGCCCCAGGCCGCGGTGAGCTGGTCCGCGGTCTGCCCGAGCAGCGCCGGGGTCGTGGCGTTGGAGTACAGGGCGAACCAGTAGTTCGTCGGCGTGCCCGCCGCGGTGGCGCCGGAGCGCACCGAGATGTTGGAGACGACGTCGCCGCGGCGCAGGTACACCGGCACCGAGGTCATCACCTGCGTGGTGAGGGCGCCGAGGTCGGCGGTCGCGTCGAGGCGCCGCATGTTGGCGCGGTACATGGCGGCGGACGGGTCGACGCCGGCCACGGCCTGGCGGGCGACGTCGGAGGCGGTGGCGAGCTCGTCGCGCACGACGCCGAGGAAGCGGCCGTTAGCGGTCACTGCTGTGCTCCCTGCTCGGTCTCGGCCGCACGCTGCTGGCGGGCCTTGGTGGTCTTGGCGGGCTGCTCGGCGGGCTCGTCGAGCGGGGTGATGGTGTAGCCGGCGCGCTGGAAGTAGCCGAGCGCGGCCAGATGGGAGCTGGTGTCGACGGTGGCGGCGCCCTCGCTGAAGCGGACGCCGGCCACCACCCCGTTGAAGTCGGTACGCGGCGCCTGAACCAGGTACCGCATCAGGAGACCTTGACGTTGCGGAACACGCCGCAGGTGCGGGTGTTGCGCAGGACCATCGCGAGCGGGCCCATCTCGACCTCGCCACTCTTGACGGCGCCGGGCTGCGACCAGTCCGGCATCCACGTCTGGACGAGGGGCTTGCCCGCGACGCTGGCGCCGTGCATCGCGTCCAGGCCGAAGCTGACCGCGTACAGGTCGGTGAGGCCGGTGATGTTGCCGCCCGCGCCGGCGCCGTCGGCGTCGCGGGTCTGGATCGGGATGATCGGCGCGGAGCCGTCGACGCGGTCGCCCATGTCGACGAGGACCCACTGGCCGTACATGTCGATCTGCCGGCCGAGGTCATCACGGGTCGAGGTGAACTGGGAGGCGCGGCGGGCGAGGGAGCGCAGGCGCGCGATGGACTTGGTGTTGCCGAGGATCGCCTTCACACCAGCCGGGAGGCTGCCGGTGGCGGTGGAGCCGCCGTCGCCGCCGCCGACCTGCGAGGCGAGGATGCGGGACAGCCAGTCGTCCAGGCTGTCGAACGCCGCCATGGCCTTGTCCTCGGTGGTGATCGCCGATGCGGACCAGTCGGTGTAGCCGGTGGAGTTGCCCTCGTTGATGGGCAGGTACTCGGTCGACTGGCCGGTCAGGGACTTGTCGAGGCCGTCGAAGCCGGACGCGTCGACGGCGGTGTCGCCGAGGATCAGCTCCTGCTGGAAGCGGGTCCGCACGGAGGTGATCTTCTGCGACATCTGGAACATGATCTCGTTCGTCGCCGCGTTGCCGAGGTTCGCCAGGGTGCGGTCGACGGTGAAGCTGCCGCCGAGCGGGTGCAGCTGCACCTGGAGCTGCTGGCGGGTGGCCTGGCTGGCCGGGTACTCCTCGTTGAAGTTGCGGAACTGGGCGGCCGCGGCGGCGAGGAGCCGGGTGTAGCCGTAGGTGAGGGAACCGCCGCCGGTGCCGGGGGTGACGGTGTCGTCCCACACCATCTGGTCGAGCACCCAGCTGTTGCGGCGCAGGGTGTCGATGACGTTCCAGTCGATGTCCGGCAGCGTGTTGAGCTGGGCCTGGGCGAGAGTGACGGGCACGAGGTGCCTCCTGTCAGGTCTGGTAGTGGCCGCTGATCGCGGCGCCGAGGGTGGTGGGGCGGGTCTTCGTGGCCTCGCCGGTCCCGCCGGTGAGGTCGGCGCCGCTGCGGCCCGCCTGGGGCACGGAGCGGAAGCTGGGGTTGCTGTCGACGGCGGCCTTGATGGCGGCGTCGAGCTGGGTCGTGAAGTCGGAGGCGGCCGGGTCAAGGCTGGCCAGGGTCTTCGAGAACGCGCGGCTGTCGAGGAGCGCGTCGACCTTGGCCTGCTGCTTGGCCGCCGCAGTGTGGACGGCGAGCTCGACCTGCCGGACGCGGAGCTCCTGCTCCAGCGTTCCGATGCGGCTGTCCTTGGCGGTGATGGCCTCGGCCAGCTTCGCCGGGTCCGGCGGGGCGTCGTCCTGGATGATGCCGAGGGCCTTGCCGATCTGCTGGGCAAGGTCGGCTCGGGCCTGGTCGGCAGCCTGCTGCTTGGCGTTGACCCGCGCGGCACCGGCCTCACGGCGGGCGTCGGCGAGATCCTTCTCCAGCCGGGCGATCGTCGCGGCCTGGTCGGTGCCGCCGCTGTTGGCCGCCTGGCCGGTCTGCTGCTGGCCGGTTCCGGGATGGGCCGCGGTCTGTTGCCCGGTGCTGCCGGTCGGGTCGCTGTCGCTGCCCTGCTGGCCGGTCTCACCGGTGGCGCCTTCGCCCTCGCCGTTGCCGTTGCCACCCGCGATCGGGCAGATGGGGCGTCCGTCGCGCCGGTAGCCGAGGACGGTACCGGCCGGGTGCGAGGCGAGCGGGTGCTGGAAAGGGGTGAACATCGTGCCCTCCTGGGGCGCGTCGGGTCCCGCACCTGGCGGGCTGGGGCAGGGTCGACCTATGAGCGAGGTCAACGCGAACGAGCTGCTGGAGCGGATCGGGAAGGCCAAGGCCTGGGCCGAGGAGCAGGCCAATGAGAGCCGCAGGGCCGTGATGGCGGGCGCGCACGACGCCAAGGCGGAGGCGACTATGGGACTGGCTTACGCCGCCGTCGCACGAACGTTGGGCAAGATCATCGACCCGAGCACGGACTAGCGAGCCGCCCCGATCTGCTCGCGCTGGGGCTTGCGGCGGAGCTGCTTCTCGGCAGTCAGTTCGCGGATCCGCTTCTGGTACTCGCGGACCTTCTGGCCGGCCAGGCGGGTTGCCTGGTCATCGATGGCCACCGCTTGGCGGCGCTTCCACTGGCGGACCTGCCGCTCCAGGTAGCGCTGCTGCTGGGTGTCGTCGTAGGTGGCGCCGCCCGGGTGGGGTGGCGAGGGCTGCATGGTGGTGACCCCGGGCAGGTACAGCGAGACGCTGTGCCTGCAGTTGGGGTGCAGCAGCCCGGCGGCCCTAGCCTCGGCGAGGGACCCGGCGACGTGCACGGTGCGGGTCTGACCACCGCGGACCGCGTCCGGCAGGACCAGGGTCTGCGGGCCGATGCGGGTCTCGTCCAGCGTCAACACCTGGCGTTCCCACGGCCGGCAGAGCGGGCACTTCAGCGGCGCATCGGACACGATGACCAGGCGCTGGCGCATCGCGAGGAGCCGGTCCGTGTGCCCTTGCACCGCGGCCCGGCCGGTCGCCGATCGGACGGCCATCTCCGCATAGCTGGCCATCTGCCAGTTGCGGCCGGCCCGGTCGGTGAACCCGGTGATGCCGCGGTCCGCGTACTGGTTGAGGGCGCGCTGGGCAGCCTGCTGGCGGGTCTGGGTGCCGAGGAGGACGCCGCCGGACACGCGGGCGACGATCTGCCGGTAGGCGTCCGGGACGGCGCGCAGGATCCGCCGGTAGATGGGCTGCTGTTCGGCGACCGCGGCGTCGGCGAGCCGGTCGACGGCGTGGGCGTTGGGTAGGTCCCGGAGGGCTGCCGCGCGCTGGCCCTCCGGGAGCATCAGGTCGGCGACCGCGGCACGATCGCCGCGCCGGTAGGCCTCGGCGACGGCCTCACGGGTCGCCCCGTCGGCGTCGCGTTCAAGGGCGGTGACGGTCTGCGCGACCGCGGCCCGCAGGTCGCCGAGCGCCCGCAGCTTCTGTTCGGCCCAGTTCGGCAGGCCGATGCCGTCGGCCAGCAGACGGGCGAGCCGCTCCAGCAGGCCAGCCTCGGCATCCTGGTAGATGCGGCCGACCTCGCGGGCGAGGTCCTCACCGTCGGCCGGGGAGACTGGCACGGCCGCCTCCCGGTGGTCAGTCGGCGGTGGGCGGTTCGAGTCCGGCGCCGCCCTCGCCGAGGGCTGCCGGGTCGGCGAGCGGTTCCCGCCCGGTCTCGGCGGTGATCCGCGCGACCTCGCTGGTTACCTGGTCGTCGTCCCAGTCGGTGTGGGCCATGCGGACCTTGATCTCGGTTGAGACGGCACCTGCCTGGTCCAGCAGGTTGATTGTCTCGGCGGCCGTCTTCGGGTCTTCCTGGACGGAGTCCTGGAACTCGACCCGGGGCCGCTCGACGTTCAGGCCCGGCAAGCCGAACAGCGGGCCGGCCATGACGGCCAGCCATGCGGCAGTGATGTCGGCGATTGCCGGTCCTTGGTACAGCGCCTTGCGGGCTCGGGTGGTCATGGACCGTCCCTGCCGGGCTCGGATCTCGGTGGCGGTCACCGCGGTGCCGTCGCCGACCGCACCGAACGAAGCGGCCGAGTAGCCCGCCTGGCGGACGGCCTGCTCGACGAGGGACTGCGCGGTGTCGCGGTGCTCGGTCACCCTGATGGCGAACTGGCTGACGGTGATGCCGCCGTCGGCCGTGGGAGGGATGTTGAGCCCGTCGTAGACCTCGCGGTCCAGATCGGCGGAGACGCCGTTGCCGACACCGTTGCTGGTGAGGTACTGGCCGGACAGGGTGATCCGGCCCTTTCCGAGCCTCAGGTCCCGCATCCACGACGACCACGTCTCGTCGAGGGCGTCCATGATGCCCTCGATGCCCTGGTAGTCGGACTGGCCGAGGTGGGCGGCGGATGGGACGTGCCGCCAGCCGCGGGCCGGCCGGACGTTGGGGGCGTACGAGGCGGTGAGGTGGTCGGGGGCGCCGGTGTCGATGAGCGGCTGGAGGTCCTTGGTGTCGTCGTGGGCGGTCAGCGGCATCTGCTTGCCGAGGCGGTCGCGGCTGCCCTTGTACAGGCCGTGGAGGATGGCACCCTTCTCGTGCCGTTCCAGGTGCCGCCAGTACGTTTCCCCGTCGAGGCAGACGACCTGCCAGAACGTGACGGCGAGGAGCTGGCCGTAACGGAACTCGGGCCAGGCGCCGTCCGCGGCGACGGTGGTGATCCACGGGCGGTCACTGATTGCGGTGTCCCAGGACACCCGGTAGTAGGTGCCGCCGAGTGCGGCGCCGACCTCGCCGCCTTCCAGCAGGGTCGGGTAGAGGCTGGTCGCCATCAAGGTTTCGATCTGGTCCTGTGTCTCGCCGCCGGCCTCCGCGGTGATGCGGGGCGGTTCGGAGAACAGCAGGTCGGAGCTGGTGCGGGCGATGTCGCCGGCCAGCGGGATGTGGAGCTTGGTGCGCTTCTCGCCGAGGGCGGTGGGCTGCCCCCACCACCAGCGGGCGAACTTGCCAACCACGCCGCCGCGCAACTGGCTGGGCCGGTTCTGGTATCCCCTCTCGCCGCGGAGCCGGTACCGCTCAACGAGCCGGTCCGGGTCGGAGGAGTACCAGGCGTCCCAGTCGGCCATCGACTCCTGGATGGCGGGGTCGGTCGGGGGCCACGCCATGTCGCTGGTGGGCAGGGGCATCGGTCACCTCCTGCGGGCGGCGGCCGGCTATGCGGCCTGGGTGAGGTTCGGGCGGATAAGGCCGCGCCATTCGTGGGCGGTGGAGTGCAGCGCGTACCTGAGGGCGTCCACACTGTGATCGTTGACCTTGAGGGGCTTGTCGTCGCCCTTGGCCGCAGCCGAGTCGTCCCACGCGTAGGCGGGCAGCTCGTCGAGGAGGCCCGCGCACGACCGGTGGACCGAGACGATGCCGGCGCCGAGGGCGACACCGACGGACCGGATGCCGTCCAGGACCTCGTTCTTCGCCGGTGCGACGCCGGGAACGCCGTCGGCCCAGAGCTGTGTCATGAAGCTGGCCGCGCTCGGGTCGACGAACAGCCACTCGGGGCGGCCGTTGGTGGACATCCAGCTCTGCAGGTTGCTGCTGTATTGGGCGTCGGTGAGCTGGCGGTGACTCGCGCGGGAGTCGTGCCGGTACTCGGACGCGACGTACAGGCGGCCGTCGGCGCCGTGGCCGACGAGGAGGCCGACGAACGGGTTGACGGTGCCGTAGTCCACGCCCACGCTGAGCCAGCGCTGAATGGGCGGCATCAGGTCGACGACGTACCGGTCTGGCTGCCACATGTCGTACACGGCGCCCTCGGCCTGCACCCACTCGCCGAGGATGTTCCGCTTGTAGAACAGGCCCTGGAACGAGGACTTGAGGGCCGCCACGTATTCGGCGTCGAGGAACGGGTTGTCGTCGAGGGTGAAGTGCCAGCTTCGGAGCCGGGTCTCGGCCGGGCGGAGCAGGTACTCCTTGCGGAACCAGTGCGCCGGGTTGTCCGGGTTCGTGGTGCAGAAGATCTGCGCGCCCTTGACCGAGCAGCGGGCAACCAGCTGGTCGAAGAACGCCCTCGGGAGGGTGGTGGCCTCATCCACGTACGCGCCGGCGCAGGTCATGCCGCGCACCTTCGGCTCGGCCTGGGCATCGTTGGCGCCGAGGACGTGCACGAGGCGGCCCATGATGACAGCGGTCGCGGCACCGTTGGTGTAGTGGACCTGCCCGGCCAGCGCGCCGAACAGATCGGGGTTGGTCAGGACAGCGAACACGTTGCGGTTGATCGAGTCGCGGGTGCGGCCGACCATGACCAGCTCGCCGCCGCGGGGCGCGTTCGCTACGTAGCCGAGCCAGCGCAGCAGCGAGGCGACGGTCTTCCCGGACCGGACCGAGCCCTCCCAAGCGTTGATCCGGTGCTGCGACTCGACGATGCTCGCGATCTGCTTACGCGAGAGCGGCAGGTCATGGCGCATCACCCGCCCCCTCGCTGCGGGCCTCCTCCTGGTGCTCGCGGTAGACCTCTGCCAGGCCGGCCATGAGCTGGCCGACCATGCTGCGGGCCGCGTCGGCGCCGGAGTCGTCGCGGGGCGGCACGAGCTTGAGGGACTTGTCGATGGCCATGCCGGCCGCGCCGAGCAGGGCGCGCTTTTCGGCGGGCGGCGGCTCGGGCAGCGTCTCGGACTCGAAGGTGTTGTCCTTGCCGCCGAACGCGAAGACGGTGGTCGGCGTCCAGAGCTGGGCGCGGAGGCGTTCGGCGTCCTGGTGGAGGTCGTGGGCCAGGGAGACGCGGCGGGCTTCGAGGTCGATGAGGCGGGCCTCGGTGGCGGCGACGACCTCGGGTGCGCGGGCGAACGTCAGTCCAGCCTCCTGGACGGTGCCGGTGACGATGCGGGCGGAGCGGCCAGTGCGGCGCATGATCTCGTTGCGGGTCACGCCCTCGGCGTGGAGGCGGAGGATCTCGGCGCGCTCGGCGTCCGTGACCGGTTGCAGCTTGCGCTTGGCGGGAGGCACGGTCACCCCCGTCGTGTCAGAGCCGCTTCGTGCCGGGGTCGTCGGGGGTGCTCAACTGGGTCCCCTGGTGGGTGGTCAGGCGGCTGCCTGCTGTCCGGGGCGCCAGCCTGTACGCCGTCCGCCGCGGGCGGGCCGGTCGGCACCGTGCTGCCAGGTGTGCAGTTCGGCGCGGGCGGCGGTGGGCAGGTGGTAGAGGTGCGGTCCGCCGGGTATCGGCAGGGCCTCGATCAGGCCCTCGAACACCCAGCGCTTCACCGTGGACTCGGAGACGCCGAACGCGGCGGCGGTGCCGGCGCGGTCGGCGATGTCGCAGGCCCGAATCTGGTCGAGCGGGGGGTTCGGGTAGACGGGCACCGTGGACCTCCCCGGGCAGCACGAAGGCCCCGCAGCGATGCTGACGGGGCCTTCGGGGCGTTTCTGGGCAGGGGCTACCTGCTGCATCGCAGGTTACGACGGGAGGCGATCACTCCGCAAGCGGCTACTTCGTGAGGCCTCGGCCGGGTCACGATCCAGTGCAATAGGCAGTGCGGATGGGCAGTGGGTGGGAGGCTTCCGGGCATGTCTGAGGAGACGGTGAGCGGGGCGGAAAAGCCGACGGTACTCGCGGGTGCCGATGCGCCAGGGCGGCGGGGATGGCGGCCGGTAGCGCTGGCCGGGGTGTGTGGTCTGGCCGTCGGGGCTGGCACGGTAGGCGCACTGTGGGCTGCGGATAGTTCCGATGGCGGGCCTGCCGCGGTGGCGGCGAGCGGGTCGGCGTCGCCGTCGGCGGGTTCGTTCACCCTGTCCGGGACGATGACTCTCGCCGCCGGGAACTGGATCGCGGTGGGCAGCCAGTGCTCGGGGCGCGGCGGGTACACCGACATCCGGGAAGGTGCGGCCGTCACCGTGTACGACGCAGGCGGCAAGGTGATTGCGACCGGCGCTCTGATGGAGGGCCACTCGAACCCGGTGCTCGCATGCCAGTTCACGGTTCTCGTGACCGCGGTGCCGGCCGGCCAGGCGTTCTACCAGGTGGAGGTCAGCCACCGTGGGAAGTTGACGTTGACGGCTGCGGAGGCGCGGGGTGCCGGGCTGCAGGCGACACTGGGCTGATGTCCGGGGCGCGCGCGAAGGCCCCGCGCTGTCACGCGGGGCCTTCGGGAAGAGAAAACGAGAGGCCGTCACGGCTTAGCGCCCTCGTTAGGCTCGGCCCATTCACCAATGTTCACGGCGCCTACAGGCGCTCGTGGCCGTGTGCTTCGGTTAGCGGGACCTCTGTGGCTGACAGGCGTGCTGTCAGCGGCTTGTGGGGCCCGGTGTGAACCGGGATGTGCCAACCCTGGCAGTGTCCGAGTCACGGGGCAAGCCTCGGCGTGTTGTTCGGCCCTGTGGCGGCCTACGAGTCAGCTTGCTGTTCCCGTCGCCGCCACCCCCGGGTAGCTCCTGGGGCGGGTTGGTTAGCGGCTGGGTTCGGTCTGGGGCTGCGGGGCGGGTTCGGGGGTGAACCAGTAGCTGGCGCCGGCGCCGCGTTCGACGACGCGGGGCTCGGGCGTCGACGTCGGCTGCGGTGTCGGGGTCTGTGCGGGTCCGTCGGCGTAGGCCATGATGGCGGTCTCCTCTGCTGCTGTGCGGTGGGTGGAGGGCCCGGGGCGGCCGGCTTGCTGGCAGGCGGTGCGGCCGCCCCGGGGCGAGGTCAGGCCGCCAGGCGGTCGTACAAGTCGGCGACCTGGCCGCGAGCGGTCTTGAGCTGGTCGGCCACCTTCCGGCGCTTCTCCGGGTCGTTGGCGGCGTCGAGGAGGGCGTGCTGGAGCTCGGTGATCCGGGCCTCGGCGGCGGCGAGCTGCTGGTCGATGGTCATGGCGGTGGTCCTCTCGGTTAGCGGTCGGCGGGGTGGCAGGTGTGGCTCACTGGCTGGCCTCGCGCTGGCGGCGCATCTCGGCCTTGATGTCGTCTTCGGTGGCACCAAGGGCCATCGCGTCGTCCATGGCGCGGAGGGCGATGTGCGGGTCGGTGAGGCAGTCGGGTCCGCCGTGGGCGAGGACCTCGCGGGCGGCGCTGGCGATGGCTTCGGTCTTGGTCATTTGGGGTCTCCTGGTCGGTAGGCGGGGTGGGTAGTTGGCCCGGTAGGGAGTGGGTAGGTGGGGCGGTAGGCGTGCTCTGACCTGCGGTTCCTACCGCCTACTGGCTGCCTTCGGGGTGGGGCGCGGGAGGCCTCGGGGAGCGGGCTCACGCGGCGCTCGACGCGGCCGGCTGGACGATCGCGGGGAAGGGCGCCGGGTCGGTCTCGGGAAGGGCCGCGAGGAGGACCGCGCTCCGGTTGTACTGGCGGCCCCTGATCGTGAGCTTCTTCTGCTCCACCACCGGCACCCCGTAGGAGGCCAGTTCCTCGGCCAGATCGGAGACCGTCCAGTCGGTCATCTCGCCTCGCCGGCGGGCCTCGTCGAGGACTGCCTGGAGGTGGGCTGCGGTGCCCTGCTTGGTGAGGGCGGCGGTGTGTCGGATGAGGGCCCACAGGACTGCCTCGGGCGGGGAGTCCTGGATCCACTCGTCGGCGTCGTCCGTCGGGGCGCTGTCGGCATTGGTGTTGGCGCTGTCGGCGGGGGCCTGCTCGGCCGTCTCCGGGGTGGGGTCGGCCTGGCCGGCGATCAGTGCGGCGATCACCCACAGGGCGACGCTCCCGCTGGCCACGGTCGGGATCCACTTCCCCACGATCGGCCAGAGCAGCACGAGCGCGGTGACCGTCCCGCCGGCCCGCTTTGCCCACGTGAGGAACGGGTGCTCGGCGCCCTCGGCCTTCGGCTCGGGGTGGCTGGGGCAGTGCTCCGCGTGGGCGGGGTTCTTCTCGTGGTCCGGGTGTCCGCACGGGTCCGGCTCGGGGGTGGTGGTGCGGGCCTTGACGGCCTTGATGATCCGGCGGTTCCCGGCGGCGAATGTGGCCAGGTTGACGCCCTCTAGTAGTTCTCGCATCAGGCACCGAACCCGTGCAGCAGGGAGGCGAGGACGGTCACCGGGATGGCGAGCAGTCCCCCGGCGGCTGAGAGTGCGCCGGGCAGCGCGACGCCGACGATCAAATCCTTGGTCATCTTCGGGGCGGTCCCGAATCCGATCAGGAGCAGGATCAGGGCGACCGCGCCGGCGCCGATCGGGCCGACGGTCCCGGACTGCTGGCTGACCGTCTGGTTGATCGTCGTGGCCACGGTGCTGAGCTGGGCCAGCGCCTGCCCTGCTCCGGCGGAGAGCAGCCCGAGCGCGGCGCCCCAGTAGATGACGTGGTGGTCCTTCACGGGCTTGAGCTTGCCGCCGCCCTTCTTGTGTACGAACAGGGCAACGACGATCAGCAGGATCATGCCGCCGGACCCGATGGCTCCGAACATGGTGGTGAACTCCTTCGGTGTCAGCTGAAGATGCTGTTGATCAGGTGGTTGAACAGGGGGCCGGTCAGAGCGAGCAGGGGCGCGAGCTTGCACACGGCGGCGAGAGCGGAGGCGACCGGCACGCGCACCAGGACCAGGACGGGCACGCGGACCTTGCCGCGGACCTCGGACACCCGGGTCAGGTGGCCGTTGGCATCGCGCCGCATCCACAGGTCGAGCGCCCACCCGCCGGCCAGCACGACGTACGCGCCGATCCCCTGGGTGTTGGCCCACTGGACGATGCCGACCGAGTAACCGGCGCTGGCCGAGAGGGCGGTGAGGACGCACCAGCGCCGGAAGCGGCGGACACGCTCGTCGGAGCCGACCTTGTGCAGCATCGACGCGTAGCGCTCGGCCCGGCGCTGGCGCGCGCGGTCCCGCTTCTTGTGGCGCTGCGCGCGTTCGCGGGGAGTCTCCGGCTCCTGACCGGCGGCGATCCGGGCCGCGTCGATCCCGGCGTCCTCCTCGGCGTCCAGTCGCTGACGCCGCTCCTCCGGGGTCTCGGTGATGGTCAGGCTCAGCCGGTCGAGCGCCTCGACGGTGCGCTGCTGGGCCCGGTCGGCGGCGGCGAGGTTCTCCGGGGTCCAGACGGCAACGGCGGTCTGGGACCACCAGGTGGTGGAAAGGCCGGCGGTCGGCGCGTACTTCGGTGGCGGGGGAGGGAGGGTGGTCACCGCTCCCCCTTGCGGGGGCTGGCGCACTGACGCTCCCAGGCCTTGGTGCGGGCGTCGATGTTGCGGATCTCGCGTTCGCGGCGGCGGCGCTCGGCCGGCGTCCGGCCGACAGGGGCGGTGTCGGAGGTCTGGCTTCCGGTGAGCTTGGACCAGAGGCCCATGGCTATCTCCAGGTGATGACGATGGTGAGGGTGGTGGCCCAGAGGGCGGCGGCGCCGGTGAGGCGCAGGGCATGGCGGGCGGTGTGGTCCGCGGCGCGGTACAGGCCGGCGTAGGCGAGCGCGGCGGGGACCGCCCACCACAGCAGGGCGGCGGCCATGAACTAGTCGCCGATGACGGCGTGACGGAGGTCGGTCGCCTCGCGCCGGGACAGGCCAAGCTGGTCCTGCAGTTCGCCGATGGTGACCGGTCGCGAGGGCTTCCCTTTGCGGGCAGCGGCGTCGAGACGGCGGGCTGCTGCGAGCCGCTGCCGCGGGGTCATGATGGTCGGCGGGGTTACCACCGCGGTGACCACCTCGCGTACTGCCCGCTTGGCCGGCACGGTGGCCATCTCGCGGTCATGGTGGTGGTCAGGCAGGTGGTCACCGTAGTGGTCATCCTGCGGGGGCGCCGATGTGACCGGTGAGGTGACCAGTCCTGCTGCCATCAACTGGGCGGTGAGCTGGTCGTCTGTGGCGTTGGGCATGATGCGGCGGGCCTCGGCGATGGCGCTGTCGTAGTCGCTCGGGGACGGCTCGGCGGTGGGCAGCTCGTAGGCGGCGCGCATATTGGCGGTGGCGCCCTCGACGCGGGCCAGCTCACGCTGGATGGACGCGAGGCCGAGGCGGGCGTGAGCGGCGGAGCGCTGTGCGTCAGCCCACTGCTGCGAGCGGTCGTCGATCTCGACGCCGAAGTGCTTCATCGTCATGGTCCACATGCCCTTGGCGAGGGCTGAGACGAGGGCTCCGATGATGCCGACGGCGATGCCGGCGGTGAGTGAGTCCTGGCCGACCCGGAGGATGCCGTGGGTGCAGACGGCCGCCATGGCGATCACAAGGGCGACATAGCCGGCGCGGCGCGGGAGCGTGGCCCTGCGGTGGTCGTAGCGGCTCAGCCACTCCAGGGCCATGCAGGAGACCCAGCCGAGGTCGAAGACCGCGGCGGCGCCGTAGGCGATGGCGGGGTGGACGGCCTTGGCGAGGAGGTCGCCGATGCTGGCGGTGGACCAGGCGATCGCGCCCGTGACGGTGAGGGCGGTTGCTCCGGTGACGGCGCCGCGGACGAGCCGGTCCCAGTCGCGGGGCGGGATGGGTACGGCGGTGGTGTACCGCTCGGTGACCATCTCGGTGACGCCGTTGATGGTGTGCGGGACGAGGCGTTCGTGCTGTACCTGCTGGGCGCGCCGGAAGGTACTGTTCTGGTGGGCCATGGGAGCTCTATCTCCTGTGGTCAAGGGCCTGGGCTGGGGCTGCGATCCCCATGCCTGGGCCCGTTCTGTTGTCGGGTCAGAGGTACTGGTCGATGAGCTGGCGGAGGACGGCGGAGCGGCTGGCGCCGGCGGCCGTGGCCTGGCGGAGCTTGGTGAGCTGGGGCCCGTAGAGGGTGATGCCGCCGATGACGCGCTTGGTCTCGGGCGGGGCGGGCATGCCGGTACTGGCCGGCTTCTCGTCGGCGGTGTGCATATGCACAAGGTAGCTGATGTGCATATGCACGGCAACCCCTTCGTGCATATGCATGCCGAGTTGCTGATCTGCGCAGGTAGTCGACGTATGCATATGCGCGCCCTACCCTGGCGCCATGGTCAGCCGCGCGAAGGACAGTCACACCACGAACCGCGTCGTCCGCATCGGTGACGACGACTGGGACGACCTCGGCACCCGGGCCGGCACGCGGAACCGGGCGCAGGTCATCCGGGATCTGGTCGCCTGGTATCTGCGTCGGCCTGGGGCAAAGCTGCCAGAGCGCCCGCCGGCGAGGACGGAGCCGGCGGGCGACTGATGGTCATGCCGCGGCGAGCACGGCGATCACCTGTTCGACGCGGTCGGCGTACTCCTGCTCGCTGCGGACGGCGCGGCAGTCGAGGGTGGAGCACTCGCGCATGCCGTCTTCGCGGATGGTGACGGTCATCAGGTTGCAGGTGGGGCAGACCATGCGCCGGGCCGGCGGCGCTATCGGCTGGCCGCATGCCCGGTTGAGGTGGCTGTGCAGGAGGCCGATCTCGTCGGCCAGGTCCCGGGCGTACAGGCGGCCAGCGGCCCAGTCGAGGTGCAGCAGCAACACCTTCACCGCGCGGGAGACAGTGACCTCCCAGTCGTAGCCGGCCGGGCAGATCCAGGCCGTCCAGTCGTTGGCGCGCTGCCGGTCGTCGAGGACGGCACGGGCCCACTCGGCGAGAAGGCCGAGGCCGGGGGTGTCGTCCTGGTCGCCGTGCGGGTCGTGGACGGTGCTGGCGGTGGGGCCGATCAGAGAGAGCACGTCGACGCGGCACGGGAGGGGGGCGGTGCGGGTGGCGCCGGAGACGCGGGCCCCACGCCGGCCGGAGCTGGGCAGCAGTGCGAGGTGCGCGAGGGTGATGAGCTCCGGCATCTGCTGGAGCTGGGTGCGGAGGCGGTCGAGGTGCGGGGCGGGGAGCATGTCCGGTCTCCTGTGCGGGTGTTGCAGGGGCGGGAGCGGGTGTTGCGGGCGGGTCAGTGGGCCGGTGTCGACGTGCTGGTGGTGGCCCCGTCGAGGGCGGCGATCGTCTCGCATGGCCAGGCGGCGGTGACGTGGCCGGGCCGGGAGCATCCGGTGCAGACCTGCCAGCCGCCGTGGTCTCGGGGCTGGTGGAGCGCCCGCATGGCGGCGATGCGGGCCTCGGCCTGCTCAGCCCGCTGCCGGAGTCCCGCGTGCTCAAACTGGCACGTGTTCAACCGGGGCTGGAGTTCGAGGACGAGCGCGGCCATCTCCAGCCGCCGCTCCGGGGTGGCCCGGTTCCACTGCCAGATCCACTGTGCGGGGGTGGGGACGAGGCGCTCGTCCTCATACGGCTCCTCGCCCTGGTGGAGCAGGGCAAGCGCGGCCTCGGCTGCGGAGAGGTCCACGTGGGCGGCGTGCAGCGCTGCGGACAGGGCGCTCTCGTCGAGGGTGATGTCGAGGGCGGCGGTGGTCTCGGCAGCCCGGCGACGGGCGGACTGCCATGCGGCGCGGTAGCGGTCGGCGCGGCGGCCCTGCCGGCGCCACGCGGCGAGCTCGTCCGCGGCGGCGCGCAGGTCGGTCTCGGCTCTCGTGGCGCGGGCGATCGCGTCGTCCCGCATCCGAGCGAGTTGCTGCTGGTAGGTCTCCTGCTCGGGGATCATGCGGCGCTCCTGGGCTTGGGGTGGGCGGCGGCGAGTCGTGCGGCGGCTTCGAGGGCGCGGGTGATGCCGGCCGACTCGCAGTCGAGGTGGAGCTGGCCGGTGGTGTGGGCGAGGACGACGGCGTGGGTGGTGCTGCGGGCGCCGAGCTTGGTGCGGGCGGAGGCGGTACGGGTGAGGACGGCCTCGCGGGAGAGGCCGAGGCGGCTGGCGGTCTGCTGGCTGGTGTAGCCGGCGCCGGCGAGGCGGAGGGCGTCGATCTCGCCGGGGGTGAGGGGTTGGCCGGGTTGGGCGTTGAAGGTCACCGGCTGGCCTTCCTCTGGGCGCGGGCTGCGGCTCGGCGGGCGGCGCGGTTCGGGCGGGGCGGGGCGGGCTGCGGGTCGCCGGTCCACGGGGTGACCTGGGTCGGGCCGCCCCATGGACCCTCGGGGTCGGTGACGACGACCTCGCGGCGGACGAGGCGGGTCTCCCAGGTGGCGCCGGGACGAGGCGCGTGCTCGCGGCTCACGGCTGCGGCTCCTTCCAGTTCCATTCGAGGACGGCGATCTGCTCGGCGATGTACTGCTCGGTGATGGGCGGCGGCAGGTACGGGCCGGCCGGGGTGGGGCGCTGGTTGATGCGGCACATCCACCAGATGCTGAGGACCGATCCGGGTCCGCACAGTGCGAGGACGATGCGGGCGGTCATTGCTGGCCGCCGTCCTGGCCGAGCACCTCGTCGTCGCTGAGGAGCTGGCAGAGCGCGTCTCGGATCTGGTCGACGTCACTGGTGTCGTCGACCGGCAGCGGCCCGTCCAGCTCGGCCATGCGCTCGGCGAGTTCGGTGATGGTGTCGCTCATCGCGCAGGCTGCGGCGTTGGCCCAGGCGCCTCGGATGATCGGGGGGAGGTCGGCCCAGGCGGGCATGGGGTTGCCCTGGTAGTTGCGGAAGCTGGTGACGGCGCCGTACGCCTCGTAGGCGCGCTCGGGGGTGGGCTTGCGGTTCGGCACGATGGTCTCCTCGGTGGGGCCGCCGCCCGGGGTGGGCGGCGGCGGGACGGTGGTGTCAGCTGGTCGGGGTGCGGGCGGCGAGGAGACGGCCGCAGAGCCGGGCGCGGCGGCGTGCGGACTTCCAGGCGGTGGCGAAGCGGATGCCGATGACGGCGGCCTCGGCGGCGTCCTGGTGGGCGGCGTTCAGCTCGGCGCGGAGCCGGGTGATCTCGGCGTCGCGGGCGTCCAGCTCGCTGCCGAGTTGCAGGATCTCGGCCTTCGCCTGCGCCCACTGGCGGGTGCGGGACCTGAGTTGGGCGTAGAGGTTCTGGACTTCGACGGGTTTGCCTCCGAGGTCGCGGATCGTCGTCTGGAACACCTCCCGCTCCGCAGCCGCGATGTCGTGGGCGGTCTTGGCGCGCTGCTGAGCCTTGTCCCGGGCGGTGACGGCCTTCGCGTGCTGAGCGGTGACGACCTCCAGCGCGGTCATGAGCTGGTCCAGCTCGGCCTGCACCGCGGGCAGCACAGCGGCGGCCAGGCCCTCGGGGCTGCCCTCGATCCGGACGACCCACCGCCACGGCGCGGGCTGGCGGACGGGGTGGGCGGCCTCGCACTCGTCCTCGGTGGCACGGCAGTCGGTGCCGTCGCAGGGGTACGCGGCTGCGAGCAGAGCCTCGGCGATGCGAGCGGCGAGAGGCGGCGGGGTGTCGGTCACCGGGCACCACCGGCGGCGGCGACGGCCAGCTGCTCGATCGCGAAGGCGCCGCCGTTGTTGAAGCCGACGACGAGCCGGCCGCGGCCGGTCTCCAGGTCGACGTCGACGTCGATGTCCTGGGAGAGCAGGTAGGGGCTGACGTCCTTGAGGATCAGCTCGGCGAGGTGGTCGGCGTTGACGGCCCACGCGGTGAGCGGCGCCGGCGGAGTGGAACCGTCGCGGCCTCCTCGGCGGCCGACGCGCTGGTAGGTGACGCGGTACAGGGTCTGGGTGCCGCCGGGGTTGGCGGCCATGTCGTCGAGGCTCGGGGTGATCAGCTCGGCGGCGGGGTCACGGACGGGCAGCGGGGTGCGCTGGACGCGGTCGACGGCGGCACGGAACTCGATCTCGGCGGCGATGAGTTCGGCGGCGTCGGGGTGGTTGGCCATGGCGGGTCTCCGTGGTGGGTGTGTGGCGCGCGCGGTTCGGGGTTGGACCGGTCCGGCGCGGGGGCTGTGCGGGCGGATGGCGGCCTCGCGGGCGGGCGGTGGCCTCGTGGTCCGGTGCCGCACTGTGGGGCTGTCAGGCGGGCGTCTGCGGGCCGCTGGGGGCGGGCTCGCCGTCGACGGCGGCGGTGATGTCGGCGAGGAGGAAGCGGGTCTGCGGTCCGATGCAGTGCTCGTTCCACCGCTCGACGACCGCGTCGACGGCGTCGAGGCGGCGGCTGAGCTCGGCCATCTCCTCGGCGACGGTGGGCTCGACGCCGACGTACAGGGCGCGCTCGGCCTCCAGTTCCCGGACCCGGGCGAGGAGGGCCGGCACGTCGGTGCGGGCGGCGGCAGCAAACGCGGCGTCCTCGTAGCTGAGCAGCGGGCCTTCGCTGCACGAGGTGAGGGGGCGCCGGAACTCGTTGAGACCGGTCGGGTTCTTGGCCACCAGGTCGTCGCAGTGCAGGGCCTGCGGGTGGTCGACGGTCCAACCGACGGCGGGCTCGTAGCAGGAGAGGCAGCGACAGCCGGAGGCACCGTGTTCGTGCGAGCGAACTTCCCACGGGCCGGGGGTGGCGGCGTCGCAGCGGGCCTGGATGGCGTCGAGGTCGAGGGGCTCGGCGGGCTGGGGCTGGTTCATCGGCTGGTCTCCTCGGTGCGGAGGTCGATGTGCTCCAGGGAGATGCCGCCCGCATAGCCGTCGACGGCGACGACCGGCTCGCCGTGGCCGAGGTTCCAGGCGCGGCTGCGGGTGCGGGTCTCCAGCCGCGGGTAGTCGGTCATCCCGATCTGGGCGGCGTACTCGGGGCGGACGCCGGGGTAGGCGATCACGGGCGTGCCGATCGGGTAGCGCTGGTTCCACTGCTCGGCGGTCAGGTTGGGCTGGGTCATGTCGGGTCCTCAGGCAGACGGGGCGGCGGCCGGCTGGACGGTCCAGGAGCCGTCGGGCTGACGGGTGATGGTGTCGCCGTAGCGGGCGACGGGGCGGGCCTGTCGGCGGTGGGCGAGGACGGTGAGACCGTCGACCTGCGTGCTGACGGCGAGGGCCGAGCCCGCGGGAAGCGGCGCCCAGTGCGGCTTGGACGGACCGACGAGCTCCAGCAGCTCCCAGAGCGTGTCCGGGGTGACGGTCCACTCGGTGCGGCCGGTGTCGACGCACACGAGGCACGGCGTGTGGCCGGTGGTGTCGGTGGTCTGGAGGACGGCGCCGCCGTGGTTGAGGCGGGCGGTGTCGAGGGCGGGGCAGGCGGCGTCGGCGTGGTAGCGGGTGGTGCCTCGGATGACGAAGGCGGTGGTCATGTCGGTCTCCGGGTTCAGGCGGCGGGGCGGGTCAGTGAGCGGCGGGGCTGGCTCATCGGTGGGTGTCGCGCCAGTGGGCGTTGGCCGCCTCGACGGCGACACCCAGATCTGCGGCGCAGGAGACGATCACCCTGGCGGGGTCGCACAGCCGGCAGACCAGGTCGCCACCCGCGGTCTGGGTGAAGTGGTGCAGCCGGGGCGCGTAGGCCTTGTGCCGGATGATCACGGCTTCGGGTTCGCCGTCGCGGGTGACGAGGAGGGGGCCGCGGGTGCGGTGGCTGTCGAGCCCTGCGATCAGGTTGTTGAGGTTGAGGGCGAGGTCACGGATGTCGATGGGGTTCATCGGGGTCTCCAGGTGGTCAGGCGGCGGGGCGGGTGGTGTGGACGAGCCAGGCGTCGAGGCGGGACGGGTGGCTGCCGCCGGCGATGGGGCGGCCGGTGGGGGTCCGGCAGGGGGTGCCGGTCTTGGCGCGGCAGCCGGGGACGGGGCAGGGGATGGCCCATTCGGGCGGGCGGGTGCGGTGGCGGCGAAGGCCCTCGGGCATCGGGGCGCCCATCAGGCGGCGCGTCGGCGGCGGCGGTCGTCTCCGGCCATGGCGACGACCTCAGTCATCTCCATGAGGCGGCTGACGATGCGTTCGCCGAGGATGATGTCGAGGCCGGGGCCGAGGACGTTGCCGTCCCGGTCGCGGGGCGCCTGGCCGGGGTAGTTCGAGGTGAAGATCGTCGGCTTGCAGGTGTTGTACCGCTCGTTGATGAGCCGGTAGGTGATCTCCTCGACCCACTCGGAGGCTTTGGCGGAGCCGAGGTCGTCGAGCAGCAGGAGCGGGACGCGGGTGAGGCGGTTGAGCTCGTGTTCGGTGCCGGCCTGGGAGCCGCCGGGGCGGAGGCGGCCGTACATGTCGGCGGCGGTGGTGGCGATCAGCTCGTACCGGGCCGGGCCGGCCTCGGCGATCATTCGGAGGGCGGACCATGCCTGGTGGGTTTTGCCGGTGCCGGTGGTACCGGTGAGGAGGAGGGACCGGGCGTCGGCCGGGTTGGTGGCGACCTGCTGGGCCCAGGCGGCGACGGTGGGGTCGGTGACGATTCGGGCGTTGGCATAGCGGCGGGGTACGACGGTGGTCCAGCGGGCGAGGGCGAACTCGGCGCGGACGCGGTGGTGGAACTCGGGGTGGCCGGGCTGGCCCGGCTCGGGGGTGTTGTCGTACGGGCTGCGGTCGGGCAGCGGGATGCCGAGGCGGCTGAGGCGGGCCTGGAGGGCGGCAGTGCTGTCGATGCTGCCGAGGCGCTGGGGTTCCATGGGTTACCAGCCGTTCTTGTACACGGAGGGGTCGGGGTTGCTGTAGGGCTGCCAGCCCTGGGAGTTGCCGCCGGTGACTGCGCGGAGCGGGGGGCGCTCGGCGTCTGCGGCGGGCAGGGGCGGGAGTTGGCACCAGCCGTTGAGGAAGTAGCGGGCGGAATCGATGCCGCCGTGCTGCCGGTCCCAGACGCGTCGGGCGTACTCAACGAGGGCAGGGACCCCGGACTTCTTGATCGCGGCGTCGAGCTTGAACCACTCGCCGGTGTTGAACGGCCAGCGGACAACCACTCCGGCGAGGGTGAGTTGGTCGGTGAGCGGTCGGGCGAAGTCGGGGAAGCCGTCGCCCGTGTCGATCGCTCTCTCCCCCTTGGGGAGAGTGGGTTGGTAGAGGGGTCCGGTTTCCGGACCCTTATGGGTCCGGTTTCCGTACCCCTGGGGTCCGGTTTCCGGACCAAGAGGCTCATTGGGCTCGGTCCGGTTTCCGGACCAAGAGTTATCGCTAGGGGTCCGGTTTCCGGACCAAGAGCCTTCCTCTGTTGGTCCGGTTTCCGGACCAACAGCGCCACGCTGGGGCCGCTTGAAGCCCACCGCCAACGGCATCTGGTAGGTCGCGGACCGGCTTCCCGACGCCGGACGGACGATCTTCAACTCGCCCGACTCCAGCAGCTTGTCCACTGCCGCCACAACCGACGACTTCGCCGCGTTTGACCACTGCATGAACTCCGAGGTGCTCACCCCGGCTGTGCAGTCCTCCCCGGGCGCCTTGTTGGCGACCGCGAGCAGGCAGTGCCGGCCGGTCCCCTTCGACTGGGAGTGCAGCCACACCCAGTACATGGCGTCGAGGGTCACGCGTTGCCTCTTCTCGGTGGTACGGGAGGGTGGTTGGTGTCCCGGGGCGGGGGTGCGGACGCCCCGCCCCGGGAGGTCAGGCGGGTCAGGCCGCGAGCTGTGCGGCCCAGGTGTCGAGCTGGCCGGTCCGTTCGGCGGCCCTGCCGACGCAGGCGCCGCACCATGACAAGCCCTTGGGAGGTGTGGCCGGCAGCGGGTCGATCAGGACTGTCGTGGAGTGGGTGACGTCGTAGCCCCCCGTCCCGCAGTAGGCCTGGCGCCCCGGGTACTTGCCGTCCTCGCGCATGATGTGCAGACGACGGACCTGGCTGGCGCGACGCTCCGACCCGTTGTGGTAGCCGCGGTAGAAGGCGCGCATCAGGACGCAGCCTTCGCCAACTCGGAGGTGCGGAGCATGGCGGCGGAGTAGCGCTTCGCCATGCTGACCAGGTACGGCAGGTCGAGCGGGTTGTCGTTCTCGTCTGCGGTGTCGGCCTTCTCCCAGCACCGGGCGCAGAACTCGTAGATGGCCGTGTCGCCGAAGCCCCAGTCGAAGACCTCCTGGTCCTCGTAGGTGAAGAGCACACGGGTCTGGCTGCAGAGCTGGCAGGTCTCCTCGACGGGCGTCTCGCTCATCGCTTCTCCTCCGGGTCTGGTGGTTCGGGGCGCCCGTTCTCGCGGGCGGGGGTGTGGTCGGGGCAGCGGCGGTGGCCGGCCGGGTAGCGCCGGGCGGGCCGCCCGCAGTAGCGGTCCTCCGCGGGCAGCCACTGATCGCACGTCATGCGGCGGGCTGGGGAGTGGGCGTGCCGGTCCGGGAGTGGGCCACCGTGACCGCGTTCCACGTGATGCCCAGCCGGTCAGCGATCGCGTCGCGGGAGAGGCCCTGCCGGGCGAGCTCGGCGGTGTCCTCGACGATCGCTTCGACCCGGGCCGTGTGCTCCCCGTACTGGGGCTGTTCGGCAGGGTCGTCGATGTTGTCCCAGGCCCCGGCCGGGTGCCACCCGCGGCGGTAGGCGTTCGCACGAACCCGCCTCGCGGACACCGCCCACACCCCGGACGCCTCGGGCTTCTCACCCCACAGCTCGGCGAACAGCGCGGATACCCGGCTCTTGGTGCAGAGCCTGATCTCTCCGCCCTCCATGTGCAGCAGCCGGTACACGAGCTTCTCCTCCGCCCCCATCCGCTCAGCCAGTACCGAAGCCGGCCATCCCGCGACCACCAGCGCACGCAGGCGCCGGCTCGACCCAGTGGCGTCCACGCGGGCGTGGCTGGCGACCCGGCCCCGCCGAGTCGGGGGGACGGCGAGGACCTTCTGTTCGATGGCCCGCTGGATGTCCCCGCGCTGGGCGATGATGCGCTGGAGCGTGGTCGGGCTGATCCGAGCGGCGCCCCGGATCTCGACGTCGTTCATGCCGGACAGGCGGAGACGCTGGATGTGGGACGCCGCCTTGGCGGGGCTGCAGAGCGTTCCGCGGCCGGTTTGGCGCAGGTACTTGCTCTGGCTGGCTCGCCGGCTGGCAGCGTGCGTGCAGTCCTCGCATCGGCATCCCCGCCAGTACCGGCGGGGGTCACCGTGCTCGAACGCCTCGGCGGGGATGGCCGCCCGGGTCACGATGCCACCTCCTGCCGGGGGATGAGCGGCCAGTGCCGGTTGACGGTCACCGTCGCGTCGGTGCGCTGCCGGTACGCCTCGTACCGGGCTGCCTGCTGCGGCGCCCACTCGGCCTGCAGCCGGTGCAACTCGGCCGGGGCGAGCCGGCCGACCGCGGGGTAGCGCATGCCGATCTCGACCGCGACCCGGGCCGCCGCGAGGGCGTCCGCCGCCGCGTCGTGCGCCGCCGTCAGCGGCACCCCGTAGTGCAGGCACAGCGAGCCGAGGTTGCGGCGGCCGGGCCGGTACCGGTCGACGTGCCGGTCCAGGACCAACGGGTCGATGACGACCGGCTCGGCGCCAGCCTGCTCGGCGAGCGTCGGCAGTCCGTGCCGCCAGAGCTCCCGGTCCAGCAGCGACAGGTCGTACGGGGCGTTCATGATGACGACCGGCGTGCCCGCGGCGACGTGCTCGGCGAGCGCGATCCCGATGCCCTGGATCACCTTGGCGGCCGGCCAGCCCTTCGCCCGTGCCACCTCCGTCGTGATGCCGTGCACCCGGCTCGCCGCCTCCGGGATCTCCACCCCGGGGTCGGCCAGCCAGGACAGCCGGGTCGGCGTCCAGCGGCCCTCGTCGTCCTCCGCCCACCGGCCATGCTGGGCACGGATGCCCAGCACGGTGGAGCTGACGATGCGGTCCTGCTCGACGTCCAGGCCGGACGTCTCGGTGTCGAACGCGGCCAGCGGCCCCTCGAACCAGGTGTTCATGCCGCCACCTCCGTCGCGCCGACGTAGCGGGCGTACACCAGGGCGTCGCCCTGCGCGTCGTACCGGATCTCGACCTCGTAGGCTCCGGCCGGCTGGTAGGCCGGGTACGACCCGGTGTGGATCTTGTGGGCGACACCGAGGGCGGCACGCCGCCACACGTAATCCCCAACCAGGCCCCAAGCCCCCGGCACGGCCCGCAGGCCCTCCGCGATCGGCTCGTGACGGATCAGACGGCGGGTCACTCGGCACCCCCAGGCTGCGCGACCTGCGGCCTCTCGGTGGCCTGCTCGACGGTGGCGTCGGTCGTCCCGACGGGCTGTGGCGAGGGGAGCTTGGTGATCTCCGCGGCGGTCACCCGGTCGGCCGGGAACTCCTCGTCGAGGGTGACCTCACCGCGCTGCACCGACTTGTACGTCACCCCGAGCTGGGCGACATCGAACTCCGTCCACTTCCCGCTCGCCCGGCCGAGCTTGGCCTCGATCCGGTCGACGGTCACCCCCATGCCCTCGAACATCCGGACCGCGTCGGCGATGCGCTGCGGCAGCGGCTTGCCACCACCGCTGGTGATGGTCCGGGTGCAGATGTCCTTGGCCTCCTCGACGAACCAGGCGGGCAGGACCGAGAAGATCGCCTCGCGGAGGCGCCGGGCGCCGTTGTTGGCGTTGTTCTCGTAGATGTCGCGAAGGTCAACGAGCTTCTTCGGCCCGCCCTTCACGTCCCGCTTGTGAGGGACGATGAACACCTGCGACGAGCGGGCGTTGGTCTGGACGTCCCACGCGAAGGCCTGCATCTCGGACTCGCCGTACTCATCGTCGCGGCGGAGCTCGGCGAGGCCGTACTGGATGTTGCCCCAGCAGCGGGCCAGCTCACGGGCCAGGTGCACCGACGGTCCCGACACGGTGGACCCGCCGCGGGAGTAGCGGAAGAACGCCCGCTCGGCGAGGCCCTTCTGCTGGCACGACTGGCGCATCTCGGCGACGGCGGCCTGCACGTTGCGGGGGCACTGCTGGGCGACGACGATCGCGGCCTGCACCTCGGCCACCGCGCGGGACTGCTCCACCGCCGTGCCCTGCCCGATCCGGGCCGGCGCCTGCGGCATGTACTGCTCGATGGGGTTGCTCACTTCGAAGACTCCTTCTCGGCCCAGGCGGGCAGGGAGACGATCTCGACGCGGTCGGAGTAGCCGGGCCACTGCCCGGAGGCGGTGCACGCCTGGTACGTGGCCAGGGCCTCGCGGTTGCGGCGGCGTCCGGCACGGATCGCGACCGGGTCCAGCTGCACCACGGAGATCAAGTACGGGGCGGTCTTCTCCTGGAAGACGAACACCATGACGACCTCGTCCACGCCCAGCACCGCCCGGACCCCGTCGACGTACCAGGGGTCCTGCTGGTAGTAGCCGTAGTCGTAGACCGACCGCTCGATCGACCGCGGGTCGGCGGACACCGTGGTCTTGTAGTCCGGCACGATCAGCCGGCCGCCCGTCGGGTACGGCAGCCAGTCCGGACGGCACCGCCGCCACACCCCCGTGGCCTGGTCCACCCAGAACAGCGACTGCTCCGGCATGCCCGAGCCCGGGGCGAACAAGCGGGATGCCACGGGGTGCTGGCGGATCGCCTCCGCCATCGCGTGGACCTGCGCCCACTCGGCGGGCTTCAGCGGGATCGCGCCCCTCTCACGGACCTCGGTCACCTCGGCCTTGATCGCGCTGGTCCGCCACTCGTCCGCGTCGATCCGGACCAACTCCGGGCCAGCACCGAGCACCTGCATGTGCGCGGCGGTCCCGAAGTCGAACACCCTCTTCGGCGCCCGGCCGTTGACCCGCTCGTGCTGGAACAGCGCCGGGCACGACGGGGCCAGCAGCCGGCGAGCCCCGGTCGAGGAGAGGCTGCCGCCCGGCACCGGGTCGGCGTGGTACTGCTCGTTGGTCATCTCGTAGACGCCGGGCCGGTCGATGATCGGCCCGGCCGCCGGGGCCTTCACGGCCCCGGCCGGCGAGGTGATGGTCATCAGTCCTCCGGGTGGAAGTCGACGGTGAGGGGGCAGATCAGCCAGCCCGAGCCGTCCGGGCGGACGAGCTCCAGGGCCGGGTAGGGCCAGGCGATGCGGCGGACCCGCAGGGCGGCCAAGGCACGGAGACGGCGGGTCACAGCCGGTCCTCCCGCCGCTGGGCGAGGTACCGCACAGCCACATCGCTGACGTCGGACGCCTTCACCGGACGCACCCGGCGGCGGGCCATCACCTCACCCACCACCAGCAGCACCGCCAGGACCCCGGAGGCGATCAGGAAGAAGACGTCCATCACGCCACCTCCCGCCGCTGCCCCGGGATACCCGGGCCAGCCGCCAGCAGCAGCCGCTCCGCCAACTGCCGGGCGTCCGCGGTGGCGAGCAGCATCGTCGTGCCGCCCAGCCGCTCCAGCAGCCCCTCGACCAGCGCGTCACGCTCCGGCCCCGACGCCGCGTACAGGTCCGCCAACTCCTGGCCGACACCCTCCGGGTCCCCCGCCGCCTCGCCGGCGAGGCCGACCAGCAGAGCCGACACCAGCGGCGTCACATCCAGCTCCACACCCACCGGCCGACGCCGCACCCACACCGGGAACGCCCCGTTGATCCGCGTCGCGACCTGCGCGAGCAGACCCTCCCCGTCCAACAGGGAGACGACGCTCCGGGCCAGCGGGGCCCCGTACTGCTCGGCCAGCTTGCGGACCGCCCGCCGGGCCACCGGGTTCTCGAAGTCAGCCATCAGGCACCGCCCTTCGCGATCGGGGTGTGCTCACGGAAGGACCGGCCGCAGCCACACGGGCACGGGAACGCGCCCCGCAGCACCGCCACCGCGCGCTGGGCGGCCGCCTGCACCGACACCGCCGGCCACATCACCGTCCCAACCACCACGTCCGCCGTACCGTCCGCGTGCTCCGTCACCACACCCGCGGGCACATCCGCCGGCGTCAGCAGCGCCCAGTACCGGCCGTGCTTGTTCAGCCCCGGCGACACCCACAGCTGCTCACCGTCGATCACGACGTCCGACACGACCTCGACCGACGCCAAATCCGTCACCGTGTCCATCACGCCGCCACCTCGCCCGTCAGGCGGAACAGCAACTCGCTGATCGTGGCCTGCATCCGACCGAACACCGCCGCCGCCTCCGGCGCCGACAAGAACGGACCCGGGCCGCGCATCAACGCGTCCGCCGTGGCCTGCACCTCGCGGGCCCGACGCACCGGACCCTCCAACAGGCCCGCCGCATCGGCCTCCTGCAGCGACATCACCCGCGGAGCACTCATCGGACACCGCCCATCCAGCGGCCACGCATCTCCGCACGGAACTGATCCGCGTGAGCCCGCCGATCGAACGTTCGAGACAACTGCTTGCCGTCCTCGCGCCAGCGCACCGCCCACTTCCCGGACGCCGTCCTCGACAGCGAGGCCGACAGCGCCTTCGGCTCCACCAGCCCCCGCAGCCGCGCGATCTCATCCGGCGCGACTCCGACCTTGCGCCGCAGCCACTCCACCTCGTTCTCCGAGGCATGCAGCGCGTCGTCCAAGGCGTCGACCTCGTCGAGCAAACCGACGATGGCCCTGGCCTCCGCCGAGTCGACGCCCGCGTACGCGGCCCGCAGCTCGTCGAGGTACTCCTCGCTCAGCGCCGCGCTCACGCCGCACCGCCGATCGCGGTCAGGTCGCCCTGCACGTCATACCGCCGCCCGACCTCGGCCCACGCGGTGTGGAACAGGTCGATGTCCCGGTGCGTGTACACCGCCACCTCGCGGTGCACGCCGTGGATCGGACGCGTGATCTTCTGCGGGTCTTTGCCGTACCGCGCCCGGTACAGGGCCGCCACGGTCTTCCCGAGCCGCGACCGGGCAGAGGCCAGGTCCGCCTTGGTGACGCCCCGCTCCGCGAGGTACTCGTCACAGGTGATCGTGATGTCCTGCGGGTCCAACTCCGGCTCCTGGCCCGTCATCCGGGCCAGCTCGTGCCGAGCCATGCTCTCGATGTACGACGGGTTCACCAGGCCGGCGGCCTTCGCTACCGCCATCACGTCCAGCCGGGCCCTGGCGACGGAGGCACGCTCCACGTCGTCCAACTCGGCCCGCAGCGCGACCACCTGCTCGACCGAGGCGCGCCCGTTCACCGCTCCGCCCCGCGTCCAGTAGTTCCTCAGCGCCTCGGTGGACTCGCGCTGGAAGGCCACCAGCATCGGCTTGATCTGCTCGGAGACACGCGCCTCGTGCACGGTGGCCAGCAGCATCAGGAACGTCTCGACGGTCACCACGGTGACCATGCGCTCCTGGTCGTCGCCCGGCATCTGCGTTGCCTTCTGAGCAACGCAGGCCCACGACCGGCCCTGGAGCTTGCGGAACTGTGCGGCGTAGCTCAGCCCGAGCGCCTCAACGGCCGGGCGGAGCACGATGTAGGGCGTGCCGTCGACGTCCACGGTGTGGAGTCGGCCGGCGGAGAGGTCGATCGTCACGACCTTCTGCGGCATGATGGGACTCAAGGTCGCCACCTTTCGGTTGTGTCGTACAGGTGCTTGGTGGTGGGCCGAGGGCCTTCGTCCGGGTGCCACCGGGTGGGGGCCCGACCCATGCCGGGGGAAGATCAGGCGGCGCGCCGTCGGCGCGGAGCCACCACGGGAGCCCGATACAGGCCGTAGATCTCGAACAGGTCGTCGCCGGAAAGCACCAGGCGGCGGCCGATCCGGCTGTGGGGCCAGCCCTGGTGGTTGATTCCGTCACGGATCGCGCGCTCGCTGATTCGCAGGCACTCGGCGGCCTCGGTGGGGTTGTAGAACCTCCCTCGGTCAACGACCGGGGGGTGGGGCGAGATGGCGGTCGCCATGTCACGTCCTCTGCTTACGTGCCTCGCCCGGGGCGAGGATCTCGTCGTCAGAAGCGCCCAGTTGAAGACGGAGAGCGGCGTAGACGCTCGGCCGGACCCTGCGGCGCGTGCCCGTTTCGATGCGGCTGAGGTAGTTGGCGGTGATGCCGGCCTGGCCGGCGAGCGTGCTCATGTCCAGGCCAGCAAGCTTCCGAATCCTGCGGATAGCTGGGCCGTCAACTTCGACAGTGGATCGCTGGGGCATGACTTGAACCTAGCAGCTTCTCGTAGCTTTGCCTAGCAGCTTCTCGTAGAACCCTGTCGCGAGTCGCAGTATCTCGTACCTGCATATGCCAGGTTGTAGGCGATAACCGGCCCAGTTGCAGTCCGTCCTTACGGTGACTAGCCGGTCCTGTCATGATGTGTGTCATGCCTCGACAAGCTGCCGACCTGCATCGACTCGCCGAGCTGGTCCAGCTCCGGCGCACCGAGCTTCGCCTCTCCAAGGACGAGTGCGCGCGACGCGCACCCATGTCCAACACCACCTGGACGCGCGTTGAAGAGGGGCAATCCGTCCGGGACACCACGTACTCACGCGTGGACGAGGTGCTCGGCTGGGCCGTTGGCACGTCCTTCCGCGTCCTTGACGACCCAACATTCAGCCCGATGCCGGCTGAGGTCACCAAGGGCGCCCGGTTCTCACGGCCGCCGATCCGGGAGGACAACCTGAGGCAAGCGATCCAGAATGCGACGATCGCGACTGCGCCCAACCTGACCGGCGCTCAGATTCAGGCACTGCAGGAGCGGGCGATCGAGGAGCTTCGCCGTCAGGGCCTGCTGCCGAGCGACTGACCGCCCTACCCGGCGACGCGGACCGGTAAACAGCTAGTCACGGCCAGTCATTTTGTGGAATGATTTGCCCCACTTGGGGGCGCCATCCTCGACCAGGGATGGGCCAATGCACGTCTGCACGTCCGCCGACCTCGGACCCTCATTCATCGCCTGGGCCGGCGTAGTAAATGGAACCGTTGTCGTGCTCGTGAGCACGCGCGCGCAAGAGGATGACGAGACCGCTGCACAGGCGGTCGAGCTGCTTCGACGGTTTGGCGTCGACTGCAGTACCTGCTCGGCCTGCCCGCTCGGCCTCTCCAAGGGGGGGAACTGAATGGGTTGGTCTGAGAAGCGCGGCAGCACATGGCGCGCCCGGTTCAAGCTGCCCAACGGGAAGTACGACTCCGAACCCGGATTCCTGACCAGAGCTCAGGCCGACGCCTACTGGCAGTCGCAGGAGACCGACGTACGCCGCGGGGACTGGTTCGACTCCAGCGCAGGCGACGCGATGACCTTCGCTCAGTGGGCGGAGCAGTGGCTGGAGACGATCGACGTCTCCCCCAGCTCCGAGTACAACTACGCCAAGCGGATCCGCCGGCTCAACAAGCGGTGGGGTGATGTCCCCCTGTCCCACATCACCACTAACGCGTACCTGGTCTGGGAGAAGACCACGAGGCGAGAGCTGTCCGCGAACTTCGCGTCGGTCGTCATCCAGCTGTTCCGGATGATCATCGACGACGCGGTTGCACACAGGCCGCCTCTACTGAAGATCTCACCGATCCCAGCCGTGAACCGGCGACGCGGGAAGTACGTCCCGCCTGTCCAGGAAGAGGTGCCCACGCTTACTGCCAAGCAGGTAGAGCAGGTGGCCGAGAACGCCCGCGCGGTCTGGGGCCTGACCGGCTACGTGGCCATGCTGACGAAGGCCTACTGTGGCCTACGCCAGGGCGAGTTGTACGGCCTGCGCCGGGAGTGGTGCTACCCGAATTGGCCGGCCTCTGACCCGGGTTGGCCCGACAACCCGGCGGGCAAGAGCGCCGAACGGAAGAGGGTGAAGGCTGCCCAGGAACGCTACAAGGACATGCCGGCGCTTCGTGTGCAGTGGCAGCACCAGTACGTGCGGCCGGCCGAAGGCGGCAAGCGGACGCCAGAGTTGATTCTGCCGAAGTACGGGTCGGTGCGAGACCTCGTACTCCCCCCGTTCCTGGCGAAGCTGTTGAGCGAGCTGCTGGAGTCCCACGACAGCGAGTGGGTTTTCCCGTCGTTGACAGGCGGCCCCCTGCTCCTCACCGACTTCTCCACCTACATCTGGAAGCCGGTGATCCAGGGTTCGGAGGAGCGGACAGCCCGGGCGGACTTCCGGCGGCCGGCGATCGAGCCGATCGACGGCTTGGAGGATGCGGTCCCCCACTGGCTCCGGCACGCCATGAAGCGCTGGCTCGACGAGGACGGCAGCCACTCGCGCGTTGCCGTGGAGACGCGCATGGGGCACCGGATGCAGGGCGTCGAGGATGTGTACTCTGGCGTCACGCCCACGATGGAGCGGCGCATCGCCGATTCGCTTCAGGAACGCTGGGAGAAGGCCCGCACAAGTTGATCTCCCAAATGGCTCCCAGTCGATCTTCATTGGCTGGCTAAGCTGCTGGTCAGAGACCACACAGCCAGGGCGGCGGCGGCATCCACTGCATCACCCAGCAGCAGCCGAAGGCCTGATGTTCTAGCAGGTCAACGGCCTTGACCTGCGAGAACGGCAAATCGGACA
>NZ_JBVJCO010000061.1:35849-52685 GCF_055588525.1 Kitasatospora sp. NPDC041988 | reverse complement strand
GTGCCTGGCCCTGACCGTGCTCGGCTACCGCTGGTCCACCTCCAGCTTCAACCGCGACCCGAAGTAACCGCCATGACCACGCGGGCCGCCCCCCGAAACCCCTCCCGCCCCAGGGCGGCGTACCCCGACACCGCCTGGGCGTACGCCGCCCCGTCGGCGTCCATCGCCGCCTGCCGGGCCCGCTCCGCCGACATCGTCGGCTGGAAGTCGCGCATCACCCGCAGCCGTTCGGCCAGCGCGATCATCCGTACGGCGGAGGCGTCGCCCGACGCGAGCCCCGCCATGCCAAGGGCGTGCAGCACAGTCCCGAACACAGGGAGTTCCATGGGCGAGCCGGCCGGGCCGGAGAGCAGCGTCCGCAGCCGTTGCCGCAGCCGGTCGACCGGCCCCGCGACGAGCTCGACCCGGCCGGCGTGCGCGTGCGCCGTCACCGCCGCCGACTGGATCTGCAGCGCCCACGGGTCGAGCCAGGGGTCGTCGATGTGGGTCGAGCCGGCCGCGAGGATGTGCTCCACGGCGCTGCGCCACAGGCCCAGCCCGATCTCCGTCAGTCCGCGGGCGAGCGCGATCTCGGCGCGCCCGCCGAGGTCGGTGCTGTAGAAGGCGTCCTGCTGCGGGGTGTTGTCACTCTCCGCGAGCCGCAGCCAGTACTCGGCCTCGTCCGGGTCCCCGCGCTGCAGGCAGGCGAGGACGAGGGTCGAGCGCATGCCGATGTAGTCGTGCCCGTCGCCGATCCGCGGCAGCGCCTCGTACGCCGCCTTGAGGTGCTCGTACGCCGTCTCGCCCTGCCCCGTCCGCAGGCACAGTTCGCCCAGCCGGGAGTGACGCATGAGCTGTACGGACGGGTTGTCGACCGGGGCCAGTGCGGCGACCATCCGGCGAGCCGAGGCGAGCGCGCGGTCGATGTCCTGCTCGTACTCCCAGACGTACGTGGCGACGCACTCGGCGAGGCCGACGACCAGCGGCTGCCGGCCGGCAATACCGCTGTCGCTGTCGCTGCCGCAGAGTCTGTGCAGCACGTCGTAGTCGGGAGGCCGCATCTCGGGGACGGCGCTCAGCACCACCGCGGTGGCGCCCAGCACCGTGTCCGGCGGGGCCGGGGGCAGCCGCCGGAGGGTGACGAGCTGGCGTACGGCGTGCGGGCCGTAGCCCATGAGCAGGCCCGCGGTGCACACCACCGCGGCGGCGCGGGCGACTTCGACATCCTCGGGTCCGGGGTAGTAGTGCGACAGCGGGGGGCCGGTGTCTGCGGCGAGGGCGACGAGCCGGGAAAGGTTGGAGGCGATGGACCAGAGACCGGCGAGGACGGCGGTGAGGGCGGCGATGGCGGGGTCGTCCGCCCGGGCCAGGGCGTGCCGCAGGGCCAGCACGAGGTTGTCCTGCTCGGCCCTGATCCGTTCCCAACCCGTCTGCGGGTCAGGGCCGAAGAGGACGTCGTGGTGCGCGACCCCGAACTCCCGCGCCCAGGTGAGGAACCGGCCGACGGCCGCGTCCTCCTCGCCCGCCTCCGCGCGCCGGGCCGCGCTGAACTCCCGTACGGTCTCCAGCATCCGGAACCGCACGCCGGCCGGGGTGTCGGCGACGGTGAGCAGCGACTGATCGGCCAACTGCTCCAGGAGGAACAGCGCGTCCTCGCCGAGCACCTGCTCCGCCGCTTCGCCCGAGAAGCCGCCGGGGAAGACGGAGAGCGTGCGCAGCGCGGCCTTGGCATCCTCGGCGAGCAGGTTCCAGCTCCACTCCACGACCGCGTACAGCGTGCGGTGGCGCTCCGGCACGTCCCGCACCCCGCCGCGCAGCAGCGCGAAGCGGTCGCCGAGGCGGCGGGCGATCTCCGGCACCGAAAGCACCCGCACCCGCGCCGCGGCCAGCTCCACGGCGAGCGGCAGCCCGTCGAGGTGGCGGCAGAGCTCGGCCACGGCGTCCGGCGGCAGCTGCACGCCGGGCCGGGCGGCCCGGGCCCGCTGTGTGAACAGCTCGATGGAGGTGTCGGGACCGAGCTCCGGCAGCGCGTACACCGCCTCCGACGTCAGGCCGAGGGGGGCCCGGCTGGTGGCGAGCACCCGCAGGTCCTTCGAGGACGCGACCAGGGCCCGCACGAGGTCGGCGGCGCCCCGGACGATCTGCTCGCAGTTGTCCAGCACCAGCAGCGCGGGCCCGGTGCCGAGCACACCGAGGATGCCGGACACCGGGTCGGTCGAGGCGTGGCCGCTCACGGCGCCGGGCCGCCCCTCACCCGCGCCGAGTGCGGAGGCCACCTCCGCGGCCACGTCCTCGTCCGTGGTGACGCCGGCGAGCGGCACGAAGTACACCACGCGCTGCTCGGCCCGGCGGCTGACGGCGTGCGCGAGCCGGGTCTTGCCGAGGCCGCCGGGACCGACGACCGTGACGGCGCGGGAGGCGCGCAACAGCCGCTCCACCGCCGCGATGTCCTCGTCCCGTCCGAGCAACTGGTTCGGCTCGTGCGGCACGCCGTGCCTGACCACGGGCGGCTCGCCGGCCAGGAGCTCCCGCTGGACGGCCTTGAGCCCGGCACCCGGATCCGTACCGAGCTCGTCGCGCAGCTCACGGCGGTACGCCTCGTACCGCATCAGCGCGGCGGACGGGCCCGCCGTCGCCGCCTCGCCGCGCAGCAGCTCCGCGAGGACCTCCTCGTCACGCGGATGCTCCGAGGCGGCCACGGCCAGCGGCCCGACGGCCTCCGCGTGCCGCCCCAGCCGGGCGAGCGCGAGCGCCCGCGCCCGTACCAGCGTGCCGCGGACGGGGGCGCGTTCGGTGCGCAACGCGGCTACGGGGTCGTCGGTGCCGCCGGCTCCGTCAGGGGTGCCCTCCCACAGCGCGAGCCCGGCCTCGGCCGCGGCCAGCGACCCCGCGTGGTCCCCGGCCCTGGCCCGGTCCGCGCCCGCGGCGGCGTGCAGCAGCAGGGCGGAGCTGTCGACCTGATCCTCGGCGAGGGTGAGCCGGTAGCCGGTCGGCGTGCTCGCGAGGAGGCCGGCGCCCAGCTGCGTCCGGGCCCTGGAGACGAGGACCTGCAGCGCCTTGCCCGGCCGCTCCGGCAAGTCGTCCGGCCACAGCCCTGCCACCAGCCGCTCGGTGCTGCAGCCCGTGCGCAAGTCGCCCGCGAGCAGTGCGAGGAGGGCGCGGAGCCGGGGCGCGGTGACCTCCTGTCCGCGGTAGGCGACACGCGGCAGCAGGATCAGGTCGGTGGTCACCCGTGCAGATTAGCCGAGGCACCGGCCGCCGGAAGTCCCGCTGCGGGCCGAACTCCCGCCGCCCGCGCGGCTGTCGCGGCCTGGGCGGTCCGGGTGTGTGGGGGATGCGGTGAACCTGCCGGCAAATAGTAGCCATGGACATAGTAGCCACGTACTCTATTGCCATGAGCAAGGGTTCAACGGGCCCCACGCCCGGCTTCCTGGTATGGCGGCTCGCCAACAAGTGGCGCGTCGCGGTCGATCGCGCGGTGGCCCCGCTGGGCCTCACCCACGCGCAGTACTCACTGGTCGCGTCGCTGCACGGTATGCAGCGCGCCGGCGAGCGGCCCAGTCAGCGCCGACTCGCCGACCACGCCGGCCTGGAGGCGCTGTACGTCTCGAAGCTGGCGCGCGCCCTGGAGTCGGCCGGCCTGATCGAGCGCACCCGCGATCCCCGCGACCCGCGCGCCGTACAGCTCGCCCTCACCGAGCAGGGCCAGGCCGTCACGCGGCAGGCCATCGCGGTGGTCCAGGACCTTCATCAGCAGCTGCTGGAGCCGCTCGGCGGCCTCGACGCCCCACGGACGCGCGCCTTCACCGAGGAGCTCACGACCCTGCTCGACGCACCTCTCGCTCCATCCCAACCGAACGACGAGAGCACTCAGGGGACAACACCATGACCACCACCGCACCCACCACCACCGCGCCCGTCGCGAACGCCCGCGCCCTCGGCCTGGCCCACTACGCCGCCCGTGGCGTCCTGGAGCGCGTCCTGGCCCGGCACGGCGTCACGTTCCAGCAGCAGATCGCCCTGCGCGCCGCCGTCACCGCCGACGCCCCGCAGACGCCGGACGAACTCGTCACCCAGGTCCAGGGCTCCCTCAAGGCCGATCCGGCCGACGTGCGTGCCACTCTCGACGAACTGCTGGCCCGGCAGCTGCTCGTCGCGGACGGCGCGCACCTTCGCCCCACGGATGCGGGGCGCGAGCTGATCGCCGTCCTCGGCGCGGAGACGGCCCCCATCACCGCCCGCGTCTGGGGCGGGATACCCGCCGAGGACCTGGCCGCCGCCGGCCGCGTCCTCGCCCTGGTCACGGAGCGCGCCAACGCGGAGCTGGCGGCGCTGACCGCCTGACATGCCGTCCTCCGGGCCGGGCCTGCACGGACCACACCGGGCTGACAATGCGCTCCGAGGCCGGGGGTGTCGGCCAGGTCCGACGGATATCCGCCCTCGGCGCCGCCCACAACGGGCTCAACGACCACTTCGACCCCAGAGCACCCCGGCTCTCCCACGCGCGGTCTGGAAATCACTGGCCGCAGGCAGGTGGATCAATTCATTCGTTGAATTTCGTACATATTTGACGATCCATCAGAAGAGTTTTGACGAACCATCACTGCTGCTTCTGAGTGGCTGTGATCCTTGTCGCACCGCCATGGGTGAACCCCCTGTCCCACCTGCTGAGACGGCATCGACCGCCACTGAAGGGGCCGTCGTGATGCTGGAGGCGGGTTAGTGTGATGGTCGGTCAACCTACAGTGACCGCACTCCTTCGTTCGTGCCCAACGCGGCTTTTCGCGACCCATCCGGTCCGCCGTGTGGCGGGTTGCCCGAATCCGGGCACTCGCCGTCGGGCGTGAATTCGTTCTTCCATGTCGCGTCCACGCAGATCCGTGGACGTACCGCCTTCGTGGGGGGAGGCAATCCGGTGCTCAACTATTCCCCGGCGCGTCCCGATGACGTCGACGCGCTGCTCATGCTGTACCGAGAGGTCTACGGGCGTGCGTACGCACTGCCGCTCGGGACCGATCCCGAGGTGATGGCGAGCGAGATCAGCTCGCCGCAGACCACCTGGCTGGTCGCCCGCGAGCCCGGCCGCGGCCGGCTCGTCGGTTCGATCGTCGGCACCCTCGACCCTGCCGCCCGGCTCGGCAAGCTCCAGGGCCTGGTGATCCACCCGGACGCCCGCGGCCTCGGCGCGGGCCACCTGGCCGTGCAGCAGCTCAGCGAGGCACTGCTCGGCGGCGATCAGCCGGCCGACTCGCTCTACTCGACCGCCCGTACCAACTCCACCGCGCCGCAAAGAATCTGCCTGCAGGCCGGGTTCCGCGCGCTCGGCGTCCTGCCGAACCTGCGCAAGGCCGCCCGGCACGAGACCATGGTGCTGCTAGCGCGCCACCGCGAGGGCGTGCTCGAACAGCGCCTGCCGGTGGCGCGCGTCCCGCAGGCCCTGGGCGGTCTGATGCGGGCCCTGGACGCCGTCCCGGGCCCGCATCCGAGGCCGGAGCTCGCCGACGAGCCGCTGCCCGTTCCGGCGACGGGCCCCGGCCCGGGGCTCGAACTCGTCGACGCGCCGCAGTTCGTGGCCCGCCACTTCGCCCGGCACCTGCCCGACCCCGGGCAGTGCTTCTACCCCTTCCACACCCCCAACGTCCTGCTCACCCCCGCCGACGGCGGCTACGAGCTGTACGCGCAGCTCAGTCCGTCCGACGGGTACTGCACGCTGATCGGCGCCGAACCCGGACTCTCCGCGGTCGGCGACGACCTGGACACCATCACCCAGAAGCTCGCCGCCCACGGCGCCAGCTACCTCGAAACCCTGGTACCGCTGGACAGTTACGAGAACCTGCGGCTGCTGCTCGCACACGGCTTCCTGCCGGTGGCCGCCTACCCGGCGATGCGCCGCGAGGACAAGGGCTTCCGCGACTACGTGGTGATGGCCCGCACCCTGCAGCCGCTCGACTTCCGCGGCCTGTCCATCGATGCCGCCTTCCAGCCGTTCGCCGAGCAGTACATCGAACTGTGGAAGCACCAGAACCTCAACACCAACGGGATATTCCGATGAACCAGTACCTGCGCCCGGTCGCGGTACCCGACGCCGATGCGCTGGCCCACGTACAGCAGCTCTGCGACATCGCCGAGCCGTACCAGGCCGGCCCCGCCACGGACCGCCTCTTCACCGCGGCCATGAACGAGTCCAACGCCTGGCACGCGGCCAGGTCCCCGTTCTTCGACCGGCTGCTCAAGGCCGGCCCGGGAGCCGGACGCCCGATCGAGAGCATCGAGGAACTCGACCGGCTCCCCTTCGTCCACGCCAACTTCTTCAAGGCCCACGAGATCCTCTCGCTGCCCCGCGAGGACGTCCTGCTGCACCTCACCTCCTCCGGCACCACCGGCCAGAGGTCGCAGATGTTCTTCGACGAGTTCACCCTGCGCAACGGCCAGCGCATGGTGGCCCGGGTGTTCGACCACTACGGCTGGATCGACGAAGGGGAACCGGTCAACTACCTGCTCTCCAACTACCAGCCCCGGCCCGGCCTCAACCTCGGCACCTCGTTCACCGACGAGTACCTGTGCCACTTCGCCCCGGTCCGCTCGGTCGAGTACGCCCTCAAGCACACCGGCAGCACCCACGAGTTCGACCCCTTCGGCTGCGTCCGTACCCTGATCCGCTATGCCGAGGAGGGCGCCCCGGTGCGGATCCTCGGCTTCCCCGCCTTCCTCTCCTTCACCCTGGACCGGATGCGCGACCTGGGCATCGGCCCGCTGGAGCTCTCCCCGCGCTCGCTGGTCGTCTTCGGCGGCGGCTGGAAGGGCCACGCGGACCAGCAGGTCGCCAAGCCGGAGCTGTACCGGCGCATCCACGACCAGCTGGGCATCCCGGACGAGCGGATCCGCGACGGCTACGGCGCCGCCGAACACTCCGTCCTGCACATGGAATGCCCCAACCACCGCCTGCACGTGCCGGTCTGGGCCCGGATGCTGGTCCGCTCGGTGCGCGACCTGACACCGCTGCCGTACGGCGAGCCGGGCTACGCGCAGTTCATCTCGCCGTACATCACCTCGGTGCCCGCCCAGTCCGTCCTCATGGGCGACCTCGTCACCCAGCACGCGCCCGAGGAGTGCGGCTGCGAACTGCCCACCCCCTGGTTCACCGTGCACGGCCGGGCCGGTCTCAGCCGCAACCGCAGCTGCGCCATCGCCGCCGCCGAACTCCTCAAGACCGAGAAGGCCTCATGACCAGCCCCACGACTCCCGCCGCGACCACCGACCGGCACTACTGGCAGGGCAGCTGGGTCGACGACACCGAAGCGCAGCGACGCCTCGAAGGGCTCGACACCTGCACCACCGAGGCCCTCGCCGTCCCGCTCAGCCCGCTGACCGTGCTCGCCGCCTGCGACCGCCTCGCCGCTGTGCTGGCCGACCCCGCGAGCGAGCAGCACCGCCGGCTCGCCCGGCTGCTCGACGAGTCGGGCGTCGGCGCCGCGGAGCGCGAGCGCACCCTGCACGACCTCGCCGAGGCGCTCGGCCGCGAGGCCCTGGAGACCAAGGTCACCCGCGAGCTCGGCGGGATCGACCCCGGACGGCTGGCCCGCTTCGACTTCCGCCGGGAGATCTTCGAGGGCTGGCTGCCGGTCGGCCTGCTGGTGCACATCGCCCCGGGCAACGCCCCCGCCGCCGGGGCGCTCAGCGTGGTCGAGGGCCTGCTCGCAGGCAACCTCAACATCGTCAAGACCAGTGGCGGGAGCCGCTTCACCCACGCCCTGCTCGCCGAGTTGGCCGCGCTCGACCCGACCGGCGCCATCGCCGCGCGGACCGTGGTGCTGGGCTTCCCCTCCTCCCGCACCGACTGGCTGGCCCGCCTCTGCGGCGCCGCCGACGCGGTCGCCGCCTGGGGTGGGGAGGAGGCGGTGAACGCCATCGCCGCCCTCACCCCGCCCGGCTGCCGGCTGGTCGACTGGGGCCCCAAGCTCTCCTTCGCCTACCTCACCGCCGACGCCTGGTCCGCCCCCGAGACGCTCGCGGGCATCGCACAGGACATCTGCCGCCTGGAGCAGCAGGCCTGCGCCAGCCCCCAGGTGATCTACCTGGACACCGAGGACCACGACCGGCTCTTCGCCTTCGCCGAGCGCTTCGCCGCCGTCCTCGCCGCCCAGCCGCCGAGTGCGGCCGAGCCCGAGCTGCTGGAGAGCGCCGAGATCACCAACACCGTGCTGGTGGCCCGGCTCGAGGAACACCTGGGCCTGACCAAGGTGCACGCCGACCCCGCCGCCCGCTGGCACGTCCTGGCCGACACCCGCGGTGCCCTGCGCGCCTCCCCGCTGCACCGGACCGTCTGGGTCAAGCCACTGCCGCGCAAGCGGATCGGCGAGGTGCTGCGCCCGATGCGCCGCTACCTGCAGACCGCCGGCATCGGCGCCTCCCGCCGCGACACCGCCGAGCTGGCCGGCGCGGTCCTGGCCGCCGGGGTCCAGCGGGTCACCGTCCCCGGGCGGATGCTGGACAGCTACGACGGCGAGCCGCACGACGGCGTGTATGCGCTGCAGCGCTACAGCCGCCGGGTGGACGTCCAGCTGGACGCCCGCTTCGCCGCCGACGCCTGCCTGGACGACCTGGTCGGCGCCCGCGAGCTGCCGCCCCCGCCGGTGCCGGTGACCGCGAAGACCGAGTTCGAGCAGCTGCAGGGCGACCTCGGCCGGGCCGAGGTGTTCTTCCGCAGCGGGGGCAGCTCCGGCGCGCCCAAGCTGTCCGCCTTCAGCTGGGACGACTACCACGAGCACATGCGGCACGGGGCCGAGGGCGTGCTGGCCGCGGGCTTCGACCCGCGCACCGACCGGGCGATGAACCTCTTCTTCGGCGGCCTGCTCTACGGCGGCTTCCTGAGCTTCTACTCGGTCCTGGAGAACCTGCGCGCGGTGCAGTTCCCGATGGCCGCCCAGGACGACCACGCGGCCGTCGCCCGCTCGATCGTCGAGCACCGGGTGGACACCCTCTTCGGCATGCCGAACTACCTGCTGCGGGTCTTCGCCGAGGGCGCGGACGTGCTCCGCGGGTATCGCGGGGTGCGCAAGCTCTTTTACGGCGGAGAGCACTTCCCCGAGCGCCAGCGCACCTGGCTGCGCGAGGAGTTCGGCGTCGAGCTGATCCGCTCGGCGGCGTACGGCAGTGTCGACGCGGGCCCGCTGGGCTACCAGTGCCCGGATGCCGGGGACCGGGTGCACCACCTGTTCAGCGGACTCCAGACACTGGAGATCCTCGACCTGGGGGAGGATCGCCCGGCCGGTCCGGGCCAGGCCGGGAGGCTGGTCTTCACCGCGCACAGCCGGCGCGGCCAGCGCCTGGACCGCTACGAGATCGGCGACCTCGGCCGCTGGGTGGACGGCGCCTGCCCCTGCGGGCGGCGCACCCCGCGGTTCGAACTCCTCGGCCGCTTCGGCGACATCTTCCGCAGCGGCAGTCACTTCCTCAACTACCGCCGCTTCGTGCTGGCGGCCGAGGAGCGGCTGGACCACCACGGAGCCCTCCAGCTGCTCCTCGACGAGGACGAGCACAGCGCCCGGGAGACGCTGACCGTCCGTCTGGAGGCGGACGGCCGGCACCCGGACGCGGCCGAACGCCCGGATGCCGCCGAACGCCCGGACGCGGTGCGGGAGTTCCTGGACGCGTACCCGGACCTGGCCGCCGCCGTCGTGCGCGACGGCCTGGTGAAGCTGTCCGTGGAGCACGTCCCCGCCGAGGACTTCGAGCGGACGGCCGCCAGCGGCAAGCTCCTTGCCGTCGTCGACCGCCGGGTCCGGAACCGCTAGGGCCGACGACCGCTGCCAGGTCGTGGCTCCCGCAGCACCGCGCCACGGGTGCTGCGGGAGCTACCCCATCCGCTCGTCGAGGAGACGGATCAGCTTGCCGGTCCGGGAGTTGACCGCGAGGCCGTCCGGGGCGACCCATTCGAAGGCCAGCGGGTGGATCAGACCCTTGCGGACATGGTCGGCGAACATCGGCCGGGTCGCACCGAGGCGGGTGGTCAACTCCCGTTCCAGGCCCGGATTCCCTCCGCCCGGGGCGGCGAGCCGCAGTACCAGCTCGTCCCGTTCGGCCCGGTGCCGCAGGACCACCTGATGGCCGACGACCGGGCCGTTCCCGCCGGTCGCGGCCAGCAGGGCGCGCAGGTCCTCCAGGTAGACGGTGACCACCCCGACCCGGGCGCCCTCCTCCGAGCGTCCCAGCAGCCGCAGGCGGCGCCGCGGGAAGTCGACCCACTCGGCGAGGTCGCCGACCGGGTAGCGGATCACCGGCATCAGACGGCGGGCCAGATCGGTGGCGACCACCCGGCCGGGGCGGCCCTCCTCCTCGATCGGCTCGCCGGTCTCCGGATCGAGCAGCTCCACCACCTTGTCCGCGGTGAAGACCTCGTGCACCCGGCTGTCCGGCTCACCGGCCACCGGACCGGCCAGGACGCCCGCGTCCACGCTGGCGTAACCGATCGACCGGACGGCCACGTTGGGGAAGGCGGTGGTGAGCAGCTCCACCTGGTCCGGGTAGCAGGCCTCGCCGGCGAAGAGCGCGATGCGGACGTCCGGCAGGGTCCCGACGGTGTCGAGGACCTCGCGGGCCAGCCGGCACAGCGAGGTGGGCGGCGCGGCGATCACGGTTGCGGAGAAGTCGCGCAGGGCCTCGATGGTGGCGTCCAGCGGCGCGGCACCGCCGATCGGCAGCTGGACCGTGGGGACGGGCGCTTCCTGCAGGCAGTTGAGGGTGAAGACGAAGCTGGAGTAGAGCTCCCCGGCGTAGAAGAGGTTGGCGACCCGGTCCCCGGCGCGCAGCCCGGCGGCCGGCAGGCCGCCGCCGAAGGTCCGGCTCATGCGGCGCCACTCCGCGCGGGTGTACATGGACACCCGCGGAGCCCCGGTGGTGCCGCCGGTCTTGAAGACGATCCCGTCTTCGTGCGGTCCGGTGAGCACCCGGCTGCGGCTGATGCCGTGGGCCGCCCAGTAGGCGGTGTGGTCGGTCAGCGGCAACGCGGTGAGGCCGGTGGGGTCGGAGGGGCTGGTCAGGTCGTCCGGGAGGCCGGCGTAGAGGTCGCGGTAGAAGGGGGAGTTCTCCCGTACATAGCGGATCAGGTCGGGTATATGAGTGATCGTCACATCATATGAGTCTAGACCTGCACAAAAGCCTCGCCCGCGCCGGGTGGGACGATACGTGGACTCGACGAGGAAACGGGGCTGATCCTGATTGCCGGACCTGCCCCAGCCGCTCATCACCGCGCCGGTGACTCTGCTCTCCGACCCGCCGCACAGGCCTCGGCCCGCCGCAGGGAGGCGGGCGTACGGCCGATAAAGTCCCGCGCGGTACGGGTGAGATGGGCCTGGTCGGCGAATCCTGCGGTGGCTGCGGCCAGGGCCGCCGTCGTTCCCGGGAGGCCGGCGATCGCGGCGCGGAGCCGCCCCCATCGCCGCAGGCGGGCGAGCGGAATGCCCACGCCTTCCCGGACCAGGGCACGCAGCCGCGGGGCCGACAGGCCGACCTCCGCGGCGATGGAGCCGATGGACATTGCCGGATCGGGATGCGTGCACAGCTCGCCCCGGTCCGTCACTCCGGCCGCAGGTTCAGGACGAGGTCGCGCGGCAGACCGTGGGTGTCGTGGAGGTAGTGGAGGTCGTCCTCGCTCAGCGGGCCTCGGAAGCGGGGGCGGGCCAGCACCTGCCGGCCGCGTTCCAGGAGCCGGCCGAAACGGCGCTCCTCCTCTAGCAGCACCCGGCGTACGGCATCCGGATCCCCTTCCTGGCGGAAACGGTCCAGGGTGTGCTGGACCAGCTCGTCCGGCAGGTCCCCGAGACTGCGCGACGGGTCGTCCCGCCGCAGCACGGTGAGCACCCGTCGCACCAGCCGGCGCAGCACGTAGCCGCGGCCGGTGTTGGCGGGGCGCACCCCGTCGCCGATCACCACCACGGCGGAGCGCAGGTGGTCACAGACCAGCCGCAGCGACGGTTCGTCCAGCTGCCACAGGGCCGGCACGACACGGCGCCAGGGGTCGAAGACGTCGCACTCGAACACCGACGTCCGGCCCTGGAGCAGCGAGGCCAGCCGTTCCAGGCCGAGCCCCGTGTCGACGTTGCGCTGGGGGAGCGGCACGAGTGATCCGTCGACGAGCCGTTGGTGGCGCATCATCACGTGGTTCCACACCTCTACCCAGCGGTCGTCACCGGTCGGCGTCGACTCGGGCGGGGTGTCGCCGGTCCACAGGAAGATCTCCGAGTCGGGGCCGCACGGCCCGGTCGGTCCGTTGGACCACCAGTTGTCCTCGACGGTGAGCTCCACCGGCACCCCGTGCGACTGCCACAGCTCCAGCGAATCGGTGTCCGGACCGGTCTGGTCATCGCCGCCGAAGACCGTGGCATGCATCAGCCCCGGGTCGATGCCGAACCCCTCGGTGAGCAGCCCGTAACCCCAGTCGAGGCTCAGCGGGCCCTCGTAGTCACCGAGCGACCAGGTACCGAGCATCTCGAAGACGGTCAGATGGGTGCGATCACCGACCTCGTCCAGGTCCGTGGTGCGCAAGCAACGCTGCACATTGACCAGCCGCCTGCCGAGGGGGTGCGGGCGCCCCTCCAGGTACGGGGTGAGCGGGTGCATGCCCGAGGTGGTGAACAGCACCGGGTCGCCGGGCGGTGGCAGCAGGGTCGAGCCGGTGATCCGGCGGTGACCGCGCTCCTCGAAGTACTCGACGAACGTGCGGACGATCTGATCGGTGTTCATGGGGTGGCTCCTTCGCGTGAACAGCGGGAGGCACCGGACAACAGTCCGCACGATCATCGGAACCGGGGCGGGAACGCCACGGAACCACCGGCAGACCGTTTCCGGTCGCCGGTGGGAAGTGGGAGTACGTCAGGCGGCGGCAACCGGCGAGCTGGTCGCTCGCGCGGTCGCGGTGGTGCTTCGGCCTGTGACGTTCATACCGTCGAGGGTAACGCGTCCGGCGCCCCTGGTCACCCGATTTCCGCCAAGCCGCCGAGCCGCCGAGCCGCCTGGCCGCCAAGCCGCCCGGAGGACGGCAGCCGCGGGGCCGCTACCGCCGGGCCGCCCTCACATCGACAGGAGCGCCCCGATGTCTTGAATCGTCCCCATGTGCCGCAGAGCGAGGGGATACCACCCCTGCCGGCGAACCGGAGCATCGGGCGCCACCGCCCGGACGTCAACCACAGCTCGTCCGGCACCAACCGCTCGATGATCTCCTGCCTCAACCAACCAGCAAGCCAGTACCAAGCGGGACATCGTCCTCAGTCGCGTCGGGTGAGGCGGCGTAGCAGCGATCGGGGGGTGAGGGCCTGCTCGACGCTGAGGAGGTAGCTGGCGACCGGGGAGGCGTTGCGGCGGTCGGTGCGGTTCTGGCCGGCTGTCCGGCGCAGGGCTGACAGCCCGAAGGCTGCGCCGACGGCGGTGCCGATCACCGGTTGTCCGGCCAGGGTGCCGCCGCCGACGGCTGCCAGTCCTGCCGGCAGGTCGAACTTCAGGTTGGCCGCGCCGAACATGGTGTCGATCCGTGCGCTCTTCAGCGCGTTGCGCAGTTCCAACAGTGGTGCCTCGAAGCGGCGCTCGACCTCCAACGCGGTGTACTCGATCCGCGCGGTCGGCAGGGAGACGTCGGCGAGTCGGTCGCGCAGCAGGTCGACGGCCTCGCCGACGGCCGAATGGAAGGCCTCGAATTCCGCCTGGTGACGCCGGCGTACGGCTGTGATCCGGTCGGCCGGAACAGCATCCAGATCGCGGGGCAGCACCGTACGGATCGCGAGCAGCCCCACCGAGCTCGTCGGGTCGGGATGCGTATCGTCCTGCGGTGCACCCGTCAGCATGGAGAGAAGGTCGCCACCGGACCTGTGCGGCGAGAGGTGGGCGTCGTCCTGGTCGGTGGTGGGGGTGAACTGTCCCATCTCGGCGATCTGTTCACTCAGAATGCACTTGTAGGTCCAGGCCAGCCGTGGATGCATGGCCACCCAGGGAAGCAGCGGCCCGCCGCCGGGCGGGTACCTGACGGCCTCGATGGCCAGCCCGGCGCTGAGCAGCGCGTCCCGCAGGTCGGCCTCCATCTCGTCCCAGTGCACGGCCGCCAGCCCGACGTCCGCGCCGTGCCGGCCACCGCTGTAGGGAACGTCCGTGACATCACCGGTGCGGGCTCGGGTCACGGGGCCTCCCAGCACAGTCACCAGGAGATCGTGATGTGCGCTCAGGATCTCCAGGAAAACAGGCGCCACCGCCCGGGCGGCATCGTCTGGTGACACCGGGACGAGGAACCCGAGCCCATCGTCGAGCACACGGGCGGTATCCGTGTCGGCCACCGGATACCCGTTCGGGACCACGCGAGCCAGTCGCGGCCAGTACAGCGCCGCGGCCTTGAGCCACTGTTCGTCGCGGAAGTGAATGTACGGGTAGTACAGGGCGATGTCTCGCACCATTTGCTCCTCCCCGGCCGACCGGACCCGGACCGCCTCCCCTGAGTCATTCTGCCAGGCGACGGCGGCCGGAAACGTGGAGAGGGCCCGGCCCGCTGTGGCCCGGCTCCGCTCCCGCAGCGGGCTCGTGATCCTGGGTGTCCGGTCCGGCGTTCGCGGGGCCGGGCCGGGGCGGGGCGTCGGCAAGGTGGGGATGATCATGTCCGTGGCGACGGATCGTGTGGGCTCCGGGGCCGGGGCGCGAAGGTTCGGTTGAGGGGGAGTGCCGTGGCTCTGGCGGAGCGGCCTTTGCCGGCGTGGGATGTCGCGGACCTGGTGAGGCAGCAGTTGTCCGTCGCGCCGAATCCGTCGGCCGCGTGGAACAGTGACCCGTTCTGGGTCTCCGTGTGGGACTCGGACCCGGGACAGGTCCTTGTCTCGCTGATGGTTCCGCGTGAGAGCGCCGACCTGTTCATCCAGTTGAAGATCGGGTCGCGGTGACCGGGGAGAGCCCCGAGCTCCAGGCCGAACGTATCGTTGCCGCCCTGAGTCGCCCGCACCCGCTGGACGGCGCGGTGGTCTGCGCCGGCCATCGGGAGTCCGCCGAAGCCTACGGGTATGCCTGGCCGTCGTCGCTGGAGGAGTGAGTCAGCCGGCGACCGGTCGAACTACAACTGGCACACGGCCAAGGTCAGATGGCAAGGGCGGTGCGGCCGGCGCCCGCAGCCGTGTCCCGTCCCCGAGGCTCTGATCCCCGTGCCGGACGATCTGGTCCGGTTCGTACACGGTCTCGGCGCCGGTCGGCCGCCGGCCCGGGGCGAGGTGTCGGTCAGTCTGCCTTCGGCTGGGCGCGTCGGGCGTAGGCGCGGGCGGCGCGGGCGCGGTCGCCGCAGCGGGTGGAGCACCAGTGGCGGCGGCCGTGGCGCAGCAGGTAGCGGTTGCAGGGGGTGGAACCGCAGGTGGTGAGGCGGTCGCCGTCGGGGCCGGTGAGGAGGTCGGCCGTGTTGGCGGCAAGGGTCGCGAGAGCGTGGTCGAGGATCTCGGTGGTGGGGCACGGCGTCGCGCGGTAGGGGCCGTTCGTCTCGTCCCAGTGCAGCAGGGCGGCCGTGGGGGCCTTGGTGAGCGCGGCGTTGACGGCGGACAGGGCCGCGGGCACGGGGGGCAGTCCGGCAATGCGGGCGGCGAACAGTGACCGGAGGTGTTCGCGCAGCGAGCGCAGCTGCGTCGTGCACATCTCCTGCACCTTGACATCGGCCGGGGCGAGGCCGTGTCCGGTGAGCCACTGATTGGTGGCGTCGGGGGTGCCGAGGAGGTCGATGAAGTGCCCTCCGGGCAGCGCGACGGCGCTGTTGGCGAAGTCGAGGGCGAGGTAGTCCTGCGCCCCTGGTGCGGGTGGCAGCACAGACTCGGCGGTCAGGGTCTCGCTCATGGCTCTCATGGTACGGCTTGCATTCGTCCGTGAGAAACCACTACCGTCCTTCACGGATAAACCGTTTCTCATCCGTGAGGTGCCTGGATGGCCAGTACCAGCACGACCAGTGAGCAGATCCCCGTCCGCGTCTTCGGCGGCCCGACCGCCCTCTTCGAATACGGCGGCCTGCGGTTCTTGACCGACCCGACCTTCGACGCTCCCGGTGACTACCGGGTGCCGGGCGGCCGGCTGACCAAGACGGCGCCCTCCCACGACGCACCGGCCGGCCTCGGCCGCGTCGACGTGGTCCTGCTCTCCCACGACGAGCACCCCGACAACCTCGACAACTCCGGTCGGGCCCTGCTCGCCGACGTCCCGCTCACCCTCACCACCCCCGGCGGCGGGAAGCGTCTGGGGGACGGGGCCAAGGGGTTGGCCGACTGGGAGTCGATCGACCTCGACCGCCCCGGTGGCGGCACGATCACCGTGACGGGCGTGCCCGCCCTCCACGGCCCGGGGGCCCGCGAAGAGGTCGAACCGATCACCGGCGAGGTCGTCGGTTTCGTCCTGACCGGGGAGGGCCTGCCCACGGTCTACGTCAGCGGCGACAACGCCTCGCTCCGCCTGGTCGAGGAGATCGCCGAACGCTTCGGCCCGGTCGACACCGCCATCCTCTTCGCGGGGGCTCCGCGGTTCCCCGTCCTGTTCGACGGTGCGCTGATCGTCCTCGACAGCGCCCAGGCCGCGGACGCTGCCAGGATCCTCGGCGCCCGGCGGGTGGTTCCCGTCCACTACGACAGCTGGGCCCACTTCACCGAGGGCCGTGACGAATTGGTGGCCGCGTTCACCGACGCCGGGCTGATCGACCGCCTGGACCTCGGCGACCGGGGCGACCTGGACTGACCGGGCAGGCCGGGCAGGCCGGGCAGGGCAAGCAGGTCGGGCAGGGCAAGCAGGCCGGCCCCGGGGGGGGGGGGGGGGGGGGCAGGGGGGGGCATCGGACGGGGACGCGAGAGTCAGCCAGGGCCCCCCACC
>NZ_JBVJCO010000061.1:0-35839 GCF_055588525.1 Kitasatospora sp. NPDC041988 | reverse complement strand
CACCGGTCCGCCCCCCGCCATCCACCCCCCCCCCCCCCCCCCCCCACCCCCACCCCCCCCCCCCCCCCCCCCCGGGCCCACTGCTCGGGGCGGGCCAGGGCCAGCCGGGGCTTGGCGGCCGCCAGTAGCGGACCGCGTCGGCCATCACCGTGGCCGGGTCGGCGACGGTCCAGGTGGGCTCGAAGGGCTCGGACATGCTGGTGTAGCTCTGGAACATCGCGAGCAGCTTGACGGCCTGGCTCTGGAACGGCGACAGGTGGCGGTCGGCGAGCGGCAGGAAGAAGCGGTCCCAGGCGTCGCCGGAGATGATCCGAGGCCGGTCGATCGGGGCCACCCCGGCCGCTCGGCGGCAGCGAATCGTTCGCCCAGGACCACGGCCAGGTGTGCTGGGCGAGGCTGACGCTGCCGATCAACGTGAGCCGGCCGGTGAGGAGCACCTTCCCGTCGCGTGACCACGTGATCTGCGCGTCGTCGAATCGGCGGGACGCGACCAGACCCACCCGTCAGGCCCGGCCATGCCCCTCGGCACTGTCACTCGTAGCGGATTCGCGGGTCGAGTACGGCGTACAGCAGGTCCACGAGGAGGTTGGTGATCAGGTAGATCAGCACCAGCAGCGTCACCATGCCGATGATGATCGTGCCCTGCTTCTGATGCACGGCGCGGGCGAGCAGGCCGCCGATGCCGTGCATGTTGAAGATGCTCTCGGTGATGACCGCGCCGCCCATCAGGCCGCCCAGGTCGGCGCCGAGGAAGGTGACGATCGGGATCAGCGCGTTGCGCAGGGCGTGGAAGCCGATCACCCGACGGCGCTTCAGGCCCTTGGCGACCGCGGTGCGGACGTAGTCCGCCCGCAGGGTCTCCATCAGGCTGGTGCGGGTCAGTCGGGCGACGTAGGCCAGCGATGTGGAGGCCAGCACGAACGCGGGCAGGAGGTACGCCCGCAGTCCGTCCTCGTCGTTGAAGGAGACCGGGAAGAAGTCGAGGCCGTAGTCGTTCTTCAGCTTCACGCCCAGCAGCAGCTGGAGGATGAAGCCGGTGACGAAGACCGGGATCGAGATCACCATCAGGGTGCTGATGAGGAGCAGCTGGTCGATGAACCTGCCCTTGCGCAGGGCTGCCATGACACCCGCCAGGACACCGATGACCGCCTCGATGGCAAAGGCCACGAGGGAGAGGTTCACGGTGTAGGGGAACGACTCGCCGATCATGTCGCTGACCGAGCGGCCGGTCAGGCTCTCTCCCAGGTCGCCCTGGAGGAGACCCGAGAGGTAGTACCAGTACTGGAGGAGGAACGGGTCGTTCAGGTGGTACTTCTGACGGATCATCTCCGCGACGAGCGGATTGGGGCGCCTGTCGCCGGCCAGCGCCTGCACCGGGTCACCGGGCAGCGCGAAGACCACGGCGTAGATCAGGAACGTTGCGCCGATCAGCACAGGAATCGCCTGTATCAGTCGACGAATGACATAGCGGCCCATCAGACCTCCGTACTGTTCGGGCGGGGAAGGAGGGCGAGAGGAGCCGGACTGTCGCCCGAGTCCCACCCGCTCGACCGGCTCGACCGACCGTGGGCCGAGTGGCGAGTGAGGGACGGCGCTGCCCCTCGCATGGGGAACGGGGCGGCCGGCGGGACCGGTTCATCCGTGCAGGAAGCATAACGGGAGGTGCGCCGCCCCGCCGAGCGGGCAGCCGTTGTCCGGTTTCCTGGCCCGGTGGCCCTTTCGGGCAGTCCTCGTCCGCATTCGAACCTCTCGGTCGGGATCGGTTGACGGACCGTCAGCACAGGTCGAAGGGTGGTGGAGGACAGCCCGCGTTCGGGCTCCTCCCCACCACGTCAGGAACACCTCGTGAAGAAGACCCGGACTCTCGCCGCCGGCGCGATCGCATTCGCCGCTCTCGTGCTGACTGCCGCTCCCGCCCAGGCCCGTCCCGCCGCAGTGCCGGTCACCACCGATGCCGCGGCGTCTGCCGCCGCTGAGGCGACTCGCAGTACCTGGGTCACGGTGGCCAACACGACCACCAAGCCGTTGGCCCTGGCCGGCAACCGCCTCCTGCACGGATGCTGGATGGACAACCAGACTCCGCAGAGCTGGGTCAACTCCCGTGGCTCGGTGATGTTCGCCAGCGAGTCGTGCGGCCTCATGACCGGTACGGAGGGGAAGGTCACCTACGACATCGACGGCGGCGGGCAGGTTCTCCTGACGTGGAACAACCCTTACGCCGGTTCCAACTCCTACTCCTGCACGGTGCCGATCGGCTACTCCTGCGTCCACAGCGGAGGCTCGGGCAACAACGCCCAGGTCACCTTCACCTTCAGCAAGAACTGAGACGCACCCGGCCGGCCGGGTGGGGGGGTTTTGTGGGGTCCCGCCCCCGTTACCCCCCACGCCCTTTTTCCCCCTTTCCACAAAGGGATGGTAAACGTTCCACACCCACACCCACCCCCCCCCCCCCCCCCCCCCCCCCCCCCCCCCCCCCCCCCACCCCCCCCCCCCCTCCCCCCACCCCCCCCCCCCCCCCCCCCCCCCCCCCCCGGGGCTCTGGCGAGTCCCCGCACCGGTGACCACCCGAGCCTGTGCCGCCCTCGGCCACGAGGGAATGGCAAGCGTCCGACATCAACGTCAAGCCCTGCCGGCTGTGGCCGCCCGTACTTTGATGACCGAGCCGACTCTGCTGCGCAATTCGGCCGGGTGAGCGTCGCGGGTGCGGCATGATCGCCTCTGTGGCCCTGGTCACGTCGTGGGCCACAGGGGGTGGAGTCCATGTCGTTACAGCCGAAGGGGCTGCCAGAGATCCCGGCACAGACCGTCGCGGTCGCGCGGGCGGCGTTCCCTCAGGGGACGTTGGCGATGCGGGTGCGGGACCGGCTGGGCGAGGTGTTCGCGGACGAGCCGTTCGCCGGGGCGTTCGGACGCCGTGGGGCGCCGGGCCTGTCGCCGGCGGTGCTGTCGCTGGTCACGGCGCTGCAGTTCACGGAGAACCTGACCGACCGGCAAGCCGCCGCGATGACGGTCCGCGCGATCGACTGGAAGTACGCGATCGGCGCGGAACTGACCGATACCGGTTTCGACGCGACCGTGTTGTCCCGGTTCAGGGCCCGGCTGGCCCAGCACGGCATGGAGCGGGTGGTGTTCGACCGGCTGCTGGAAGTCTGCCGGGACCAGGGCCTGATCGGGGCCGGCGGCAAGCAGCGCACCGACTCCACCCATGTGATCAGCGCCGTCCGTGACCTGAACCGGACCGAACTCGCAGGTGAGAGCGTGCGGGCGGCGTTGGAGGCCCTTGCGGTCGCGGCTGCGGGCTGGCTGGCCGACGCGGTGGACGTTCCCGAGTTCGCGCACCGCTACGCCGAACGCGTCAACGGGTGGACGATGCCGTCGTCGAAATCGAAGCGGGACCGGCTGGCCGTTGTGTTCGGGCAGGACGCGCTGGCGCTCTGCCGGGCCATCTGGGCACCAGGGGCGCCCAGATGGCTGCGGGAGATCGAGCCGGTCGCGTTCCTGCGCAGGATGCTCCCCGCCGAAGCCGAAGCTGCCCGCTGCCCGCTGCCCGCAGGGCCGTACCAGCACCGGCTGGTTCCCCGTCCGGCAGCACGGCCGCGACGCCATCGTCGTCCAGTTCGCCCGCACCGACTGCCACGCCTGCCCTGCCCAGGACAAATGCACCACCTCGGTGCGGGGCACCCGCCTCCTCAGCCTCTACCCGAAGGAATTCCACGAGACCCTGGCCGATGCCCGGGCCGAGCAGGCCACGAAGACCTGGAAGACCAAGTACGCACTTCGCGCCGGAATCGAGGGCACCATCAACCAAGCCCTCGACGTCACCGGCCTTCGTCGGGCCCGTTACCGCGGCCTGCCCAAGGTCCGCCTCCAACACGCCTTCTCTGCCACCGCCGTCAACGTCATCCGCCTCGACGCCCGCTGGAACCCCGGCCCACCATCCTTCACGCCCCGGACCAGCAGACTCACCCGCCTCAGCCACCAACTCGCAGCCCGAACCCCGAAAGGTGTAGCTCCGGCTCCGGGGCCGCGGAATACTCGGCTGCAACTGAGGCTGGCCCGCCCATAGGATCCTCGTTCGAGGCGCTGGCATGGCGCCCTGCCGACGGTTGGCACTCAACGGACCGAGGATGCGTGGCGCAATGAGCAGCCGACTCTTCGCAATCTCCTTCGACGCGCACCAGCCCGAGCGCCTAGCGCATTTCTGGTCCGGCGTCCTGGGCTTGGAGAGAGCCGACGATTCTTACGACGGCGTCGCCCTGCTGTCCGGGAATGACGCCGGCTACCGCCTCGGCTTCCGTCCCTCCCAGGCGCACAAGGTCGCCCAGAACCGGCTGCACTTCGACCTGACCAGCTCCTCCCTGGAGAACCAGCAGGAGACCGTGGCCAGGGCGCTCGACCTCGGCGCGCAGCACGCCGACGTCGGCCAGGGAACGGACGTGTCCCATATGGTGCTCGCCGACCCCGAGGGCAACGAGTTCTGTGTCCTCGAGCCGGGCAACAATTTCCTCGCTGGCTGCGGCTTCATCGGAGCGCTCGCCTGCGATGGTTCGCAGGCCGTGGGCTACTTCTGGAGCGAGGCGCTGGGCTGGCCGCTGGTCTGGGACCAGGACGAGGAGACCGCCATCCAGTCACCGAACGGCGGTACGAAGATCACGTGGGGCGGTCCGCCGCTCATGCCGGACCCCGGCAAGGACCTGCACTTGGACCTCGTCCCGGACGACGATCAGCAAGCAGAGGTCGAGCGCCTGCTCTCCCTCGGGGCGAAGCGTCTCGACTCCGCCCACGGCGGGAACGACGCGGTGCTGCTGGCCGACCCCGACGGCAACGAGTTCCGCGTGCTCACGCGCCGGTGAAGCCGGAACCAAGGGAGCCGCGGTAGGCGGTTGCTGCTGCGGGGAGCGCAGCAGAGAGTCGGGGGCCCCGTCACCAAACGGACAGCTCAACGCGTCCCGCGAGGAGAGAGCCACACCCAACCCCCGCCTGCGGACCCACGGTGCGGAACTCGTCGGCGAGCTGGCGCAGTACGAGGACAGCTATCGGCTCTGCTACGTCCGCGGCCCCGAGGGCATCATCATCGGACTGGCTGAGCAGCTCAGCTGAAGGCTGCCGAAAGGGATGGGCATCCGAAGAACCCGTAGGTCCCGCTCGCCCGCCTGCGCACCCGCCTGCCCACCCGCAGCCGGATCGCACCGCACGTCCCCGGCGCCGCTGGGGCCGCACGCCACCCGGCCCCGGCCCGCCCGGTGTTGTGCTGCTGGTCAGGGCATCAGTTCCGGCATCGAGGCGGGCGGCAGCGACGGGTTGGCGGCCGCTGCTCTCACCACCTGCCAGTCGCCGTCGGTGAGGAGCTCGACGATGGCGGGAGGCGGTAGCGCCGGATGGCCGGCCGCGATGGGTCGGGCCCGCTGGTCCGTCAGGCACGCGAGCAGGGCCGGGGCCGTCGTGTGGCGGTGGCGGGCGATTTCGCGCAGCGCCTTCCGCACCGGCGGCCGGTGTCGGGCCAGGTCTTCCAGCAGGGCCGGCGTCGCGTCGGGATTGGCTGCCACGTTCGAGATGACCGGCGCCCCGTGCCGCTCGACCATCGCCCGCAACTGGGCCTCGGAAAGTCCGGGATGCGGTGCGATGGACTTGACCACCTTCGCGTCGGGGTCGCACGCCAGCGTGTCGCGGATCCCGGCCGGCAGGTCCCGTCGCCGGGCCAGGAGCATCCGTACGGTCGGGTCGGGCGAAGCGGCCAGCTCTTCGGCCTCGGCGGGAGAGGCCGAGGCGATGCGCGGCAGCAAGGTCGGGCCGATCCGGGTGGCACCGGCGAGGTGGGGGAGTACGTCGAGCGGCAGGGACGGGTGATGAGCGAGCCGCCGCTGGACGTCGTGACCGCGGTCGCCGGCCAGGGCCCGGATCAGGGCTTCGTCGATCCCGGGATTTTCCGCGAGCTGATCCCGGACCCAGGGCACGGGATCCTCGGCGAGCCGTGCGTACACCTGCGGCGGCAGATCGGGGCGGGCGGCCAGTTCCTGGCGCAGCAGCAGCGACTGGTGGTCGGCGAAGCGCGCGGCGGCCGCCGCGGGGGTGGCCGGGTTGCCCAGGGCCGCCTGCTGGATGTCGTGCACGGTGGATTCGTGGGAGCCGTCGCAGGCGGCGCCCGCAGGCAGCTCGCAGTCGGTTCGCGGACAGTACGGGTCGTGGACGAAGGGGATCGTCTCGCGGTCGCAGACCAGGCAGGATCGTGCCGCGGGCAGGGTCTCACCGGTGAGCAGTGCCGCCAGCAGGGCCGGCGGTGTCGCCTCGTTGGCCGCCGCCGCGCGGCGGACCTCGGCGTGCGGGTGTTCCGCGAGCCGTGCGGCGAGGTCCGGCGCCGCCGTCCACAGCGCGAGCTCCGCGACGACGCGGACGTCCGGGTCCGCGGCGAGCGTCCGCGCCACGTCCGGCGGCAGGTCGGGGCAGGCGGCCAGCTTCTCCCGGTGCTCCACGAGGGGATCGGCGGCGAACAGGCGCGTCCACTCCGGCCTGCCGGTGCGCTCTTCGAGCAGGGCGAGCGCGGCGCGCGGCTGTCTGGCCGGGTCGACGTCGGCGGTGGTGAGCCGGCCCTGGTACGCGAGCCGTACCGCGGCTTCCTCGAAGCGGGAGGCCAGCGCGATCACCTGCGCGCGGCTGAGGTCCGGACGGCCGGCCAGGGTCTCGGCGAGGTCCGCGTCCGCGGTCGCGATCAGCCGATCGGCCAGCTCCGCGGGAAGAGCCGGATTGGCGGCCAGCCCGTGCAGGATGTGATTCACAGGTGAGCATCCTGCCCGATGCGTGATCGAACGGCTCGTGGGTTTTCGCGCTGACACCGGCCGCCGATGGGGCAGGGGCCGCTACGGCCCGAGCGGCCTGAGCCACGACGAGGCACCGGTCGCGGGCTGCACGAGGTGCGACCACGAGTACGGCAGCACCGGTGGGCCTGTCGGCGATGTGCCACGCCACCGCGGGTGCTGGAGGAGAATCGGGCAGGAACAGAGGAGATGCGCCCATGAGCACGGCAGCCCATCCCCCCGGGGACTACAGCGTCAGCGACCCGGAGCGGGCCCTGAAGTACGCCATCCAGCACGTCGCGGGGGACCGCGCCGAAATCATTGAGGGAGTCATCACCCCCATGTCGCCGTCCTGGGCGCACGAGAACGCCGCCGAGGTGGTGCGCCGCCAGATCACCCCGCGCCTGGAGGAACTCGGTCTGGTCTCCGGCTCCGGGAACCTCGATCTGCCCGGCTCGGAGAACTGGTTCATCCCGGACCTGGCGGTGGTGCCGGCCGAGCTGGCGGAGAGGACCGAGGGCGCGCTCCTGCCGGACCAGACCCTGCTGGTGGTGGAGGTCACCTCCCCCTCGAACGGCGAGACGGACCGCACCACCAAGCGCCGCAGGTACGGACAGTACGGCGCCCCCATCTACCTGCTGGTGGACCGGCAACAGCACGAATGCACCGTGTTCTCCGAGCCGGGCCGCCTGGGCTACCAAGCCGTGGACGGACCGCACCCCTTCGGCACCCCGGTCCGCATCCCGGCCCCGTTCGACCTGCAACTCGACACCGCCAGGTTCTGACTCACCGGACCACGGCAGGGACACGCAGGCCGGGAAGCGGGCGGACGAGACACACGTCAGATCCCGGTAGTGGCTTCGGCTCTGCCCTCGCTCACGGCACGCTGCAGGGCAGCGAAGTCCTCCTCGTTCTGGTCGGCGTAGGCCTCGGCGAAGTCCGCGAGGGCGTGGTCGAACCGGTCGGAGCCACCGAGGTAGGCGGCGAGCGCGATCCGGTCACCGGAACGGGCGTGCGCTCGGGCCAGGGTCCAACCGCACAGCCGTCCGTACGCCGCCATGCCCGAGGGGAGCATCATCTCGATCGGTGCGGAGAACTTCCAGTCGCGCAGCTGGCGCACGTAGAAGTCGCGGTCCACCCTGTCCGGGCCGGTGACGCGGGTCCAGCCGAGGAATATGTCGCTCTGGGCCTGCATGAGGTGCTGCCCGGCGACGACGCGCTCACCCTGGTTGCTGTACTGGCTGCGCCCGGCGTACTCCACCAGGACGGAGGGCTGGGCCTCCTTGGCTTGCAGGAACAGCGGTTCGACGCCGTCCCCGGCGTCCATCAGCGCGATCCAGGCGCGGGTGCCGACGCTGCCGACCCCGACGACCTTGCGGGCCATCTGGACCAGCGTGAACTGATCGAGCAGGTGTTGTCGGTCGGACTGCAGGGTGCGCCGGTAGTTGCCCAGCACGGTGCGGATCAGCTGGTAGATCTCGTCGGCCTGCACATCACTGAAGACCTCTTCGACGGGGACGATCGTCGGAGGGGCGCTGACGATCTGCCGCCGACCGTCGGCCACGGTGGTGAGCTTGCCCAGCGCCTGCATGCTGTCACGGGTGTGGGCCTTGGCCAGCAGCTCCTCGGCTGCCTTGAACCTCTTCGCCTTGGCCTGGGACCTGAACTGCCCGACGGCCTCCTCGATGTCCAGGTGTGCGTACCAGACTTCCAGGAATGGCTGCTTCGCGAAGCGCTGCATCGCCTTCCGGTAGCCCTTGGCCGCCTCCAGGACGATCTTGCGGCGATCCATGTGGGAGAAGTTGTTGTCGCGCCCCGCCACCGCCAGGCTCGCGGCCAGCCGCTTGACGTCCCACTCGAAAGGCCCGGGCAGGGTTTCGTCGAAGTCGTTGACGTCGAAGACCAGTCGCCGCTCCGGTGAGGCAATGCGCCGAAATTGGACAGATGCGCGTCTCCGCACAGCTGGACCTGCAGACCTGAGGTGGGTGTGGCAGCCAGATCCGCCGCCATCGGCAGTGCGGCCCCCCGGTAGTAGGTGAAGGGCGACACCAGCATGCGCCCGTGCCGCACCGGCACCATGGCCACTCCCGTAGGGCCGCAGCCACGCGTGCTGCTGGCTGACAAATCACCACAGATGGCTATAGATATACCTACTCCGGGCAACCAGTGCCACGCCGGGTCGGCATTCCCCGAAGGGGTGAGCTGTCGTCACGGTCCCGCAGCCACTCGATCCGGCCTTCGCGCGATACGTTTCGCAGCGGAGCTCGGGGTAGTGCGGTGGCTGAAGCCCATGCCTCCTGTCCCTCCGGTTGGAGATCAGCGGGTCTGCTGCGGTTCGTGGTGACGGTCGCTGGCCGGCGCGGGCTCGTACTCGGGGCGTCCGACGTTCAGTTCGACCCGGCAGTCCGTGGTGCCTCGTACGGCCGGCCTCGCCCGGCTCCACCTGCTCCCGGACCGGGTGGCGGACTCACGAAGTACGTGGGACACCCGCTCGGCAGTCACTCGTGTGCTCACCCCCGGTGGCGGCCCCGAGACGTGGAGCATTCCCTGAAGAAGGGCTGGCCGACCGTCAGACCACCGCGTTAATGACAGCCGACCCTGGGAGCCTGTGATGCCTTCCGACACGTCCGAGCCGGATCCGGGGCGACCGGGGGACACGCCGCCGCAGGGCGGCCGGCCCGAGGGCGAGCAGCCGGCCACCGGCAGATCGCCGGAGCCGGCCGAGCTCTCCCGGGACGAGCGCAACGAGCTGGACGAACTGCGGCACCGGCTCACCGCCCTCGAGGCGTCCACACCACCGCCCAGGGCGCGCCACCACCGCCTTCGAACGTCGGGCTCGGTGGTCCTGATCGTCATCTCCTCCCTGCTGGCTTTGCTCGCGGTCATCGCGGTCTGGACCAACTCGATCGTCGGTGACACCGACCGGTACGTCGCCACGGTGGCGCCGCTGGCGAGCAACCCCGATGTCCAGGCCGCGCTCACCAGCCGGGTCACCTCGGAGGTCCTGGCCCAGATCGACGTGAAGGCCGTGGTGGACGAGCTCTCCCAGGCCGCCGTCCAGCAGGGTGCGCCGCCCGAGCTCGGCAAGCTGATCGGCGGCCTGAGCGGGCCGATCACCAGCGGCCTCACCCAACTGGTCAGCACCACCGTGAACAAGGTGGTGACCAGCGACCAGTTCGAGACCCTGTGGGTCGACGCGAACCGGGCGGTGCACTCCTCGCTCGACAAGGCGCTGACAGGCAAGGGCGGGGGAGCGGTCTCGCTGGAGAACAACCAGGTCGCCATCGACATCGGGCCGTTCGTCGCCAAGGTCAAGGACCAGCTGGTGGCCTCGGGCTTCGGACCGGCGGCGAGGATCCCGGAGGTGCACACCAGCTTCGTGGTGTTCGCCTCGAAGGACGTAGGCAAGGTCAAGACCTACTTCCGGATCCTTGAGATCATGGGCACCTGGCTCCCGATCATCGCCGTGCTGGTAGCCGCCGCCGGCGTGTTCACCGCCGTGAACCGGCGCCGCGGCCTGGTCGGCGCAGCGCTCGGGGTGGCCGTCGCCATGCTCCTGCTGGGAGTCGTCCTGACGGTCTTCCGGTCGTTCTACCTCGACCACCTGCCGCCTGGAGCATCCCAGGCCGCCGCCGGCGCGATCTACGACGCACTGATCCGCTTTCTGCGCGCGAGCGTCCGCGCAGTGGGCGTGGCGGCCCTCGTGACGGCCGTCGGCGCCTTCCTGGTAGGCCCGTCCAGGGTCGCCGTTTGGATCCGCACCGCCTGTAGGTCGGCGATCGGCGCCCTGCGCGAGGTGTCGACTGCTCACGGCATGCGCCTCGGCCCGGTCGGCCGGTTCGTGCACCAGTACAAGCGCTGGATCGGAGCAGCGGTCCTCGCCGTGGCGGCCGTCGTCCTCGCGACGTGGAGCTACCCGACGGCGGCCGTGGTGCTGTGGATCGTCGTCGTGGTGTTGGTCGGGTTCGCCATCCGGGAGTTCCTGGACGCCGATCCGGGAGAGTCCCCGGCCCCGCCGTCGGCTCCCATTGTCGCAGGCGGCCCGCGCCCGGGCGATTGAGGCTCCGCGACCAGGAAGGCGCCCCCGCCAATCGCTCGTGCGGGTGGATCACCCACCGTGACGGACGGGGATTCCGCTCGGTCGGGACAGACTGGGCCGACCAGGTGGTCCGCACCCCGTCAAGAGGTCTCGGAGCACCGAATCCGCGCGCGCATCCTGCATCGTGATCCGTATGGCGATTCATCCGTTGTCGTTGCGGTCCTGAGCTGGTGGGCAAGGGGATGGTGAGGCCGGATCTTCAGGACCTTCCCCGGCGGAAGCGGCGCAGACTCCTGGTGCGCGCACTCCTGCGACCACTGCTGACCACCGCCGCTCTGGTGACGGCTTACTACCTGATCCCCATGGACAAGCCCTATCGCGCCGCAACAGTGGTGGGGCTTGTCCTCGGTCTGATGGCGGTGTCCGCCTTCCTCGTTTGGCAGACACGGTCAGTCAGCCGTTCCCCGTACCCGAGGCTGCGGGCCGTCGAGGCACTCGCGACCGTCTTCCCCCTGCTCATCCTGCTGTTCGCCACGAGCTACTTTCTCCTGGAGAGGAGCCAGTCGGGATCCTTCACCGAGTCCTTGTCCCGCTCGGATGCCGTGTACTTCACGGTCACGGTCTTCTCCACCGTGGGCTTCGGTGATATCGCCCCCAAAACGGGAGCGGCAAGGAGCACAGTGGTTCTGCAGATGCTCGCGGACGTGCTCCTGATCGGGGTCATCGCACACGTCATGCTGGAGGCTGTGCGCAGGGGCCTCGACCGGCGTGTGCAGCCCGGGGGCCCGCAGCACGATGCCGGCCGGCCCGCGTCGGACAGACCGGGTGACCCGGCAGAAGGTGGCTGACGATGGTCCTTGAGCTCATCGTGATCGGTCTGGGAATCACGCTCGAGCCGCTCCCGCTCATCGCGTTCGTCCTGCTGCTCTCCGCCGAGCAGGGGATCCGCAAGGGGCTCGCCTTCATCCTTGCCTGGCTGGCGTGCCTGGTCGTGGTGATCGCCGCAGTGCTGCTGTTGACCGGTGGTCAGCCCCCGGCCAGGAACTCGGCTTCGTCGACGGCTGCCTTGGTGGTCAAGTTGGCGGTGGGCATTGGCCTGATCGCATACGGCGAGCACAAGCGGCGCCGCGTCAAGGCACCGCACGAGCGGAAGACCCCCAAGTGGCAGAGACACCTCGACCAGGCCAATTCCTGGTCGGCGGCAGGACTCGCGGTACTGCTCCAGCCCTGGGGGCTGGTGGCCGCCGGCGCGGCCGCGGTGGTCCAGGCGGACCTGTCCGACTCCGCCACCTGGTTCGCCCTGTTCGCCTTCTGCGTCCTGGCGGCCTCGAGTCAGCTGGCGATGGAGCTCTACACCGTGTTCGCCCCGAGCGCCGCCGAGGTCAGACTGGAGCAGCTGCGTCGGTGGATCGTCGACCACCAGGATCCGGCGATCGTCGTGCTCTCGCTCCTGATCGGCTTCTGGTTGGTGGGCCAGAGCCTCTCCCAGCTGGTGTGACCCGATGCCGAGTGCTGAGCCTCGCACCGCTCGGAGGCTCAGCCGGTCGGCGCCTCACGGATGCCGGGAACGCAGCGGTCGGCGAGGCCGAGGGGCACCACGTGGAGGCCCTGAAGGGTGCGATCGCCGAGGCGCAGCAGAAGATGGCCGAGCCGGACACCGACAGTTCGGGGAGTGCGTGACATCAGGCGCTGGTGGCCGATCCGGCGCCACTCCCTGGTCGATCTCCAGTGTCGAGCACGTGAACTGACCGACGTGGCCCGGCACCTGTCCGATGAAGTGCCGCACGCGCGGCACGCGAGGATCCGGCGTCGCTGCGTGGGCGCCGACCGCGGCGTCCGGTGGATCCTGCGGCACGGTCACTGACGAACCGCTCGCCTTTCTGTCCCCGCAGGTCCGGCGTCCGGACGGTACGCGACGGTCGCAGGGCACCTCGGCCCGCCCCGCCGGCAGGGAGACGGCGGGGCAGGCCGGCGCCGTCGAAACCGGCAGCTCGCCCTGTCGCCACCAGGTACGCGGCCGGGGGCGTCCGGTGCTCATCGCCGGCGTCCGCGGACGCCTGGCGGACGGCTCTCCCGCGTGGCCGCAGCAGCCGCAAGGGCGAGCGGCGGTGTCCACCAACTCGCCGACCGGGACACGGGTTTGCTCACATCGAGTGAGCCTCCCCGGGACACGCCCGGCGGGCGGGCGAGCCACTGCCAGGATCAGCGGCGCACCGCGACCCCAGTCCTTCCGGACGGCCCCCAGGGAGCCGGTCCGCTACCTCCGCGCGCCCCCGCGCCGGGCCTTCGCCCGGCCACCCGGCGTGGCGGTCAGGGCTGCCCGCGTGCAGCGCAGACGTGTCCAGCTACCCGAGGAGCACGCGTGGTTCAGCAGCAACAGCAGCAACAGCAGGACCTGAAACCGGCCGGCGAGCAGCCGGGCGACGAGGCGGAGGAGGCCCGCTGGTCCTACCGCACGGACCGGATCGTGCAGGCCACCGCGAAGCTGTCGGTGTGGGCGATGATGCGGCGGCTGCCGCAGCTGGTGCGCCGCACTCTCAAGCTGGCGTGGCGGGTGGACCGGCGGGCCACCGCCGTCCTGCTCGCCGGGCAGCTGATCTCCGGCGTGTTGGCGGCCGTGGCGCTGTGGGCGACCGCAGGCGCGATCGACGCGGTGATCGCGCCTGCGGGCGGTCCGGTCGCCGACCGGCTTGGCGAGGGCGCGTGGCCGGTGACGGTCCTGGCGGTGGCGGCGGCCGGCCGGGCGCTGCTGGGCACCGTCAGCGTCGCGATCTCCGAGCGGCTCTCGCCGAGGATCGCGCGCGAAGCGGAGCTGGAGCTGCTGGCCGTCTCGGTGGCCGCCGAGCTGGAGGCGTACGACCACGTCGGCTACGCCGAGCGGTGGGACGCCGCCGACCGGGGGGCCGACTCCTCGCAGGAACTCCTCGGCGTGGCCCAGGAGATCATCGCCTCCGTCGTGACGCTCGCCGCGGCCGCCGGGGTGCTCGCCGCCCTGCACCCGGTGCTCGTGCCCTTCCTGGTCCTGGCGTCGGTCCCGCAGGGCGTGGTGGCGGCCCGCTCGGCCCGGATCCGCTACCTGATGGCGATCGAGAGCATGGACGACCGGCGCCTGCTGGGGATGCTGCGGTACTGCCTGTGCCACGACGACAACGCGGACCAGATCCGCTCCGACACCATGGCCGGCTTCCTCACCGCCAAGTACCGCAGGGCCGGTGACCGTCTGGATGCCGCCGCCGACCGGGCCGCCCGCCGCGCCGCCCGCATCTCCTTCCTCGGCTCCCTGGCCACCGGCCTCGCCTCCGTCCTGGTCTGGGGCGTCCTGCTGGCACTGCTGGCCACCGGCCACGTCTCGGTGGCGGCCGCCGGGGCGGCCGTCTTCGCGCTGCGCACCGCCGGGTCCGGGCTTCAGGGCATCGTCGGCGGCGGCACCCGGCTCTACCGGCTCGGTCTGTACCTGCGGGACTTCGACGACTTCGTGGCCGAGGCCGGCGGGTACGCGATGCGCCGGGGCACGGCCGAGCCGGCCGCCCCGCGCCGGGTCGAGGCACGGAAGGTCTCGTACAGCTATCCCGGGGCCGACCGGCCCACGCTGGACGGCCTGGACCTGACGATCCGGCAGGGCGAGATCGTCGCCCTGATCGGTGAGAACGGCTCCGGGAAGAGCACCCTGCTGCGGCTGCTGTCCGGCCTGACCCTGCCGAGCGGCGGCGTCGTGACCTGGGATGACGTGCCGACACAGGAGATGGATCCGCACGCGCTGTGGGAGCGGGTCGCACTCGTGCCGCAGCAGTTCTCCCGGTGGCCGCTCACCCTGGGCGAGAACATCCACCTCGGCCACGTCGACCGGGCCGGCGGGCAGGAGCTGGTGGAGCGCGCCGCCGCGTTGGCGGGCGCGGACGAGGTCGCGGCCACGTTGCGTTCCCACTACAACACCCTGCTGGCCCGGGCGTTCTGGGGCGGTGAGTGGCTGTCGGGCGGCCAGTTCCAGCGGGTGGCCGTCGCCCGCGCCTTCTACCGGTCGCTGCGCGCCCCGGGTCTTCTCGTCCTGGACGAACCGACCTCCGACCTCGACCCGCGCGCCGAGCACCGCATCTTCCACAACCTGCGGACCCTGGCGGCCGGACGCGCCACGATCCTGGTCACCCACAACCTCGACAACGCCGTCCTCGCGGACCGCATCGTCGTCATGCGCGGCGGCCGGATCGCCGAAGAGGGCACATTCGCCGAACTCGCCTCCGGAGCCGGACTGTTCAGGGAACTGCTCGACCTCAAGCGCGACCGCGACCGCAAGCTGCCCGGCCAACGCCGGTAGGGCTCCCGTCGGCCCCGGCCACGCCCGCCGGGGCCGACGGCACCCGAACCCCCGACTCCACGGCGGCCCCGGGAGGACACGTCGGGTGGTGGTGATCGTGGTACCGCTGGATACGCCCGTCAGCTCAACACCCAGGTCAATGTGGCAGGTTGGGAGAGGAATCACGGAACTCGACCACGATCACGCCCTAGGATCGACGGTCATGGCTGACCTCTACCCTCCCACCAGTCGCCTCCTGGGGCTCGACGCTCATCCTGGCCTATGCGCAACAGCACCCCGAGCGCGTCAGCGAGATCATCATTCAGGCGGTGACGATGACCCGTCGTTCCGAGACCTACTGGCTCTACCGGGGCGCCGGGCGGTTCCGCCCCGAGGCGTGGGACCGGTTCCGCGACGGCGTCCCCGAGTCCGAGCGGGACGGCGATCTGCTCGCGGCCTACGCGCGGCTGATGGAGAACCCCGACCGGGCGATCCGGGAGAAGGCCGCCGATGACTGGCTTGCCTGGGAGGACGCGGTCATCTCGGACGAGCCCAACGGCATTCCCGGCATGTACAGCGATCAGGAGGTCGACGCGCGGATCGCGTTCGTACGGATCTGCGCCCACTTCTTCAGCAACGGCGCGTGGCTGGAGGAGGACCAGCTGCTGCGCAACGCCCACAGGCTGGCCGGGATCCCGGCGGTGCTGGTCCACGGCCGGCACGACATGGGCAGCCCGGTGCAGACGGCGTGGGAGCTGGCGAAGGTGTGGCCGGACGCGCGGCTCCACATCTTCGAAGACTCGGGGCACGTCGGAAGCGACGCGATGGGGGAGACGGTCCGGGCGGCCATCGAGGAGTTCAAGAACCGCTGACGCTCAGGGCGCGCAGGAGGAGGCCGCATACGGCCGGTGGTCCGACGCGGCATCGACCGGGCGGCGCGTCGGGCGGGCGCGGTGACCGGGTCGTGGGGGCTGAAGGTGCGCCGGTAGGCGGCGGGCGAGATCTCGAAGGCCGTCCTCATGTGCGTGCGCAGGGAGTTCGCGGAGCCGAAGCCGGTCCGGTGGGCGACCGGGTCGATCGACAGGTCGGTGGTCTCCAGTACGCGGCAGCCGGCGGGGTCGGCCACTTCGCGGTGCAGATGGCCAAGACCCGCGGCGCGTACGTGATCGGCACGGCGCCGCAATCGAACGCCGTCCCGTCAGTCGAGCAGGACGCCCGGGTTGAGGATGTGACGGGGGTCCAGCGCGTCCTTGGCGGCGCGCAGGGCCAGCGCGAAGGGCTCCGGGCGTTGGCGGTCGTAGCCGGGGCGGTGGTCGCGGCCGACGGCGTGGTGGTGGGTGATGGTTGCGCGGTGGCGGTGCAGGACGTCGGTCGCGGCGGCTTTGATGTCGTCCCAGACCTCGACCTCGTCGCCCGCCCGGCCGGCGACGGCCACGGTGAAGTAGGGGGCGGCGCCGTCGGGGTAGACGTGGGTGAGGCGGCAGTTGACGGTGGTCGGGTGTCCGGTGGCCTTCAGGGCGGCGGCGGCGACCTCGGTGCGGACGGCGTCGATCAGGGCGGGGATGCCGTCCCAGGTGGCGGCGGTCTCGAAGGTCTCGACGACGGCGCCCATGCGGGCCAGGCCGTCGCGCAGGTAGGGCATGCGCAGGAACGCCGAGCGCCAGGCGCCCACGGCCGCATCGGCCGGGGCGTCGCGCCCCGCCGCGGCCGCCCCACCACGGCCGCCGTGGGCGCGGGCCAGGTCCAGGGCGCTCGCGAGGCGGGCGTCGACGCGGTCGGTGGCGGACTCGAAGCCCAGGACCAGGACGGCGGAGCCGTCGTGCGAGGCGCCGGACAGCAGGGCCTCGCCGGGGTCGAGCAGGCGGCAGTTGGCCGGGGCGAGGTCGGACTGGGCGATGGCGCGCACCGCGTCCAGCGCGCGGTGGAAGTCGGCGAAGGCGACGGACGTTGAGGCCTTGTACCGGGGGCGCTCCTGCAGTCGCATCCAGGCCTCGGTGATGACGCCGAGCGCGCCTTCGGATCCGAGGAACAGGCGGTCGGGCGACGGTCCGGCGCCGGATGCGGGCAGCCGCCAGGACGTGCCGGTCCCTGCGGGCGTGACCACGCGCAGGGACTGGACGAAGTCGTCGATGCGGGTGTGGCCGGTGGCATAGTGGCCGCCGGCGCGGGTGGCCAGCCAGCCGCCGAGGGTGGAGAACTCGAAGCTCTGCGGGAAGTGGCGCAGGGTGAGGCCGTGGGGCCGCAGCTGCGCCTCCAGCACCGGGCCGAGCGCGCCGGCCTGGATGCGGGCCGAGCGGCCGGCGGTGTCGACCTCCAGGACCCGGTCCATGGAGGTGAGGTCGAGCGACAGCACGGCGCGGTGGGCGTCACCGCGGTACTCGACGCCGCCGACGACCGAGGAGCCGCCGCCGAAGGGGATGACGGCCACGTCGTGCTCGCCGGACCAGTCCAGCAGGTCGGCCACCTGCCGGTCGTCGGCCGGGCGGGCGACCAGGTCGGGGATCCGGCCCGGCCGTCCGCGCAGGGCCCGGATGACGTCGCGGTAGGCCTTGCCCATGGCGTGGGCGGCGCGCGCCTCGGGGTCGGCGGTGACCAGGTGCGCCAGGGCCGGCGGCGGTGTCACGCGGGGCCGGGCGACGGACAGGTCGGCGACCCGGGGGATCGGCAGCGGGCGGGCCCGGGTGCCCGGCAGCAGGGCCCCCAGTGCGGCGCAATCGGCGTCCCCGGGGTGGGCGTCGGCGTAGCCCCAGCCCCACCAGGAGCGGGGACGGGAGGTGCCGGGGACGTGCGGGGCGACAGGCATGAGTGTGCTCCCAGCGGGGTCCGGTAACTTACCCAACGGAAAATTACCCTAAGGTAATATCGGGCTCATGACAACGCCCCCCTCCTCCAAGGCCGGCACCAAGGGCGTGCCCAGGGCCGAGCGAGAACGACAGGTCCTGGCCGTGGCCACCGAGGAGTTCGGCCGCCACGGCTACGAGGCCACCACCGTGGCTGCCGTCGCCGCCCGCGTGGGCGTCACCAAACCGCTCCTGCACCAGTACTTCGGCAGCAAGCAGGACCTCTATCTCGCCTGCCTGAACCCGGTCGGCGACCGGCTGCTGGACGCCGTCCGCACCGCGATGGCCGAACACGCCGCAGGCGCACCGCCCACCCCCCTGCGCGTGCTGCACGCCCTGTTCACCGCCCTGGACGGACAGCGCGAGGCATGGTTCGTCCTCTACGACGCCGCGCTGCCGCCCGGAAGCGAAGCCGCCCACCGCGCGGCGCACTACCGCGACGCCATCGACGACCTCGCCGCGACCGGCACCGCCGACCTTCTGCACGCGGCCGGATCCGGCGACCCGCTCGACGCCGACGCCCTCACCTACGCCTGGCGCGGCCTGTGCACCGCCCTGGTCCGCTGGTGGATCAACCACCCCGACCAGTCACCCGAGACCATGACGCAACGCTGCGCACGGCTCTTCGCCGTAGCCCGCTCCATCGGACCCGCCGACAGCGACCCCACATGAGCCGCCCCGGCGCCCGCGCCCGGCGCCCGCGCCCGGCGCCCGCGCCCGCGTCGCGCGCGGGTCTGACGATGCGTGCCCGGTCGTGGCCGGGGCGGACCGTCAGGGCCGGTTCGGGTCTGGGTGCACCACCACGAAGAGCGACCAGGCGGGCGCGGTCGGGTCGTCCGGGCGGGCGGCGAACTCCTCGAGCAGGGAGTGGAGCCGGGTCTGGAACTCCTCCATCTCCGCCGGCGGCAGGCGCAGCCCGAGCCGGGTGCTGTCGACCTCGGCCGCCGGGGCCAGGGCCAGCTCCTCCAGGAAGGCGTCGAGCATCGACCGGTCCTGCGCGGCCGCATCGAGCTGCCAGGACTTCCGTGTCGCGAGATAGGGAATCTCCCGTGCGCCGCGCGCGCCGCGTCGCTCCTCCTGGGCCTCCAGAAAACCGGTGCGCACCAGCGTCCTGGTGTGGTGCAGCACGCTGGCGGGATGGCAGCCGAGGATCGCCGCGATCTCCTTGTTGGTGCGCGCCTCGCCGAGGCAGATGCGCAGGATCCGCAGGCGGAGCGCGGAGGCGAGCGCCTTCGCCTCCGCGTCGGTCGCCGGCCGGCGTTCGGTCATGGTCAGCAGCCTATCGAAGGGCCGGGAGGATGAGTGATTGACAAAACCCAATCACTCTTCCAGGGTAGCTCCCATGACTGCTCCCGAGCCCTCGCCCGCCCGGCCGACCGGCCGCCGCGGACTGTGGCGGCACGCCGACTTCCGTCGACTGTGGGTCGGCGAGACGATCAGTCAGTTCGGGACGACCGTCAGCCAGTTGGCGCTTCCCCTCGTCGCGATCCTGGTGCTGCACGCCAGTACCTGGCAGGTCGGGGTGCTGGCGGCGTGCGAGACCGCGGCGTTCGTCGCGGTGGGCCTGCCGGCCGGCGCGTGGGTGGAGCGGATGCGCTTCCGCTGGGTGCTGATCGTCAACGACCTGGTTCGGGCCGCTCTGCTGGCCTGGGTCCCGGTGGGTCAGCTCCTCGGTGTGCTGACGATCGAGCAGTTGTACGTGGTCGCGCTCGCCACCGGGGTGAGCACGGTCTTCTTCGACGTGGCCTACCAGTCCTACCTGCCCCAGCTGGTCGACCGGGAGCTGCTGGTCGAGGGCAACGCGAAGCTCCAGGCCAGCGAGTCGGTCAGCCAGATCGCGGGCCCGAGCCTCGGCGGCGCGCTGGTCCAGGCGCTCACCGCGCCCTACGCGCTGCTCGTCGACGCGTTGAGCTTCCTGTGGTCGGCCGCGTGGGTGACGCGGATCGAGGTCCGGCCGCCGCGCCCTGAGCGCAGCCACGACCCCAACCTGCTCCGGGAGATCCACGACGGTCTGCGGTTCGTGCTCGGCAACCGGATGCTCCGCGCCATCGCCATGTGCACCAGCTCGGCCAACCTCTTCGGTTCGGTGATCTCCGCCGTCTTCTACGTGCTGCTCGCCCGGCAACTGCGGCTCTCGCCGGGCGTCATCGGCCTGCTCACCTCGACCGCGGCGGTGGGTGGCCTGATCGGTGCGCTGGTGGCCGGACGGTTCGCGGCGAAGGTCGGCCAGGGCCCGGCCATCTGGATCGCGAGCACGGTCGCCGGACCCTGCGCGCTGGTCACCCCGTTCGTGCACCGTGACTGGACGCTGGGGCTGCTCGCGGTCGCGCAGATCGCGATGTGGATGGGCATCGTGGTCTACAACATCAACCAGGTCAGCTTCCGGCAGGCGCTGTGCCCGCCCGGGCTGCTCGGCCGGATGAACGCGACGATGCGGTTCCTGGTCTGGGGCACGATGCCCTTCGGGGCATTGCTCGGCGGCCTGCTCGGATCGACGATCGGCGTCCGCGGCACGCTGCTGGCCGGGGCGGTCGGCCAGTCACTCACCTTCCTGCCCGTCTTCCTGTCGCCGCTGCGCCGGATGCGCGAACTGCCGTCCTACGCCGAGCCGGCGGCGGAGGGGGATCTCGCTTCCGGCGCGTTGGCGCCGAGCGGGCCCTGACAATGCGGCGAGTACGTGCTCGGCGCAATCGGCAGCCCAGGCGACCAGGACGGGCGGCCAGGACGGGCGGGTGACGGAGGTGGGCGGACCGTTCTCCCCGATCGCGGAGTGATCGTTTCCCGGTGGGCAGGTTCGAGATCGCTACCCGGACTCGTCTAGCGTGTGACCCATGTACAAGGCACAGGAGTTCGAGGAGCACCGGCCCCGGTTGTTCTCGTTGGCGTACCGGATGCTCGGGTCGGCGACGGAGGCAGAGGACGCCGTGCAGGATGCCTACCTGCGGTGGCACGGGGCCGAGCCGGGCCAGGTCGTAGCGCCGGGGCCGTGGCTGGCAAAGGTGCTCACCAATCTGTGTCTGAACCGGCTGACGTCGGCGCGGGTCCAGCGCGAGGAGTACGTCGGGCCGTGGCTGCCGGAGCCTGTGCGGACCGACGGCGGGGCACTCGGGCCGATGGAGACGGCGGAGCAGCGGGACGCGGTGTCGCTGGCGGTGCTGGTGATGATGGAGCGGTTGACGCCGCCGGAGCGGGCGGCTGTGGTGCTTCGCGACGCCTTCGACTACAGCCATCGGGACATCGCGGGCGTGCTCGACTGCTCGGAGGCGAACGCGCGGCAGCTGTACCGCAGGGCCAAGCAGCATCTGACGGACGACCGGCCGAGGTTCGTCTCCTCGCAGAAGCTGAGCGGCGAACTGCTGACCCGGTTCCTGGAGGCGGCGGCGGAGGGGGCGATGCCGCAGTTGGAGGCGTTGCTCGCCGACCAGGTGGTCGCGTGGTCGGACGGCGGCGGCAAGGTGGGTGCGGCGCGGCGGCCGGTCGTCGGCCGGGAGATGGTGGCCCGGTTCCTGGCGGGTCTGTTCGCCCGGTGGATGAGCGGGGTGCGGATCGAGATCGTCGAGGCGAACGGCAGTCCGGTGGTGCTCGTCCGGGAGGGCGGCGAGCTGACCTCGTTCGGTGCGCTGGAGGTCGGCGAGGCCGGGATCACCGGCATCAGGATCGTCCGGAACCCGGACAAACTGGCCTTTCTGGCGAATCAGCTGCCGAGGCTGTCACAGAATCAGTGAGTCGTCGGTTCTTCATCAGTGACGGCAACACGAGAAGGGCTGTGGCTGATGAGGAACGACGCGATCATGGTGACCGGTGCGACAGGTGTGCTCGGCCGCGAGGTGCTGGACCGGGTGCGCCGCACCGGGCTGCCGGTACGGGCCCTCACTCGCAGGGCCACGCTGCCGGACGACCCGGGCGTGGCCTGGTGCACCGGTGACCTGGCAGCCGGCACCGGGCTGGACGAGGCGTTCGCCGGGGTCCGCACGGTCATCCACTGCGCGAGCGACATCCGGCACTTCAAGAACGACATCCCGGCCCTCAAGCACCTGCTGGAGGCTGCGAGGCGCTCCGGGGTCGAGCACATCGTGAACATCTCGATCGTCGGCATCGACCGTATCCCGTACCCCTACTACCGGATCAAGCTGGAGGGCGAGCGGCTGCTGGCCGCCTCGGGGATCGGCTGGACCAATCTGCGGGCCACGCAGTTTCCCGAGCTGCTGAACATGGCCTTCGGGGTCCTGTCGAAGCTGCCGCTGGTCATCGTGCCGACCGGCACCGAGTGCCAGCCTGTGCACCAGGGTGATGTAGCGGACCGGCTGGTCGAGTTGGCCCTGGGCGAGCCGGGCAAGGGGGAGCCCCCGGCCGGAGGCTGGGGGAGGGTGCCGGACCTCGCCGGGCCCACGGTGTACACGGCCGGCCGGCTGGCCGAGGACTGGCTGCGAGCGGCAGGCAAGCGCCGCCGCGTCCTGCCGGTCTTCATCCCGGGGAAGATCGGGGCAGGCTTCCGTTCCGGCGCCCTGACCGCACCCGACCGGGCGGTGGGCAAGCGGACCTGGGAGGAGTACCTGGCCGAGAATGTCGCCCACTGACCTCGACGCGACTGTTCGGCGACCCGCGTGCGATCGCAGCGAGGGATCCGGCATGCCCCCGCCGCAGGCGGTTGAACCCACGGTTCCAGGACCGCCGCGTCGCCGACCTCGAAGCCCAACTCCTGGACCCACCCGCCGGAAAGCAGCCCGGCAACACCCCGGCCGAGGAGCCCGGTCACCCATCAGGTGACCGGGTCGTGCCCCTCGGCCGGGACCACACCGATCGCCGGTCGGCCAGCCGGGCCGCCCGACGCAGGACGGCTTCAGCAGGGGCGTGTTCCCGGGCAAGGCTTGGCCGTTCGGGCCGTTGTCGGCAATACGTGCAATCAGGATCGCCGCAGACGCTTTCACGCCACTGGTCGCACACAACGCACAGCGCTGCGTCATACCGTTCGCAGTAGTCCTGCCTGGTGCCGCACCGCGGGCATGATCCGGACTCCGGCCGGACGGCGGAGGGGCGTTTACGGGGCATCCCCCTGTCCGAGGTTCAGCATCTCCGCAACCACCATGGCTGAGACGGATCGCCATAGGAGTCCACGATCGTGCGGGAGCAGTAGAGCTCGTCAAGAGGATGCACCCGTCGCCGGAGCTCCCGCGACGCGCCCGGCGGAAGACCGCACAGAGCCTGCTCCAGCATCTCTCGTGGATGGGCGTCAGAGGGGCAGCACGCCTCGACTCCGCAGCCACGGAGCTGCGGATCTGTCAGCCCGCGGGCCGACCCGTGAACGGTGCCGACCCATCGCGTCAGCGCGTCGGCGATGGCCCCTGGCCACAGATGTGAATCCTCGAACGTGGCAATCTCGCTCTGCGCGCGCGCCGAGACCCCGGAAACGGTCTTCCTGCCATGCTCCGGGCGGAGCCTGCGCGACAGCTTGGCGCGCACCTGGCCTGGCCGTCTACGCGCCATAGGCCTTTCGTCGGTTCGTCATGGACGACATCCTCCCAGACGGAAGCAACATCGATCAATGCGGCACCGGTCCATCCGGCCCGTCCTCTCTTCGAGGGCCGGACTTCCGGCGTCTCTTGACTCTCCGTCGAGAACGTGTCTGCGCACCATCGCAGGTCGAAGGCCATCCATGGACACCCATCCCCTTGTGCGAAGCGGCATTTCATGACCTCTTCGAGAGGTCGGTACGGTCGGATTCATGGAGTGGAATTTTCAGACGGCCGAAGAACTGGCTGCTGCCTTGCGTGCCGGTGAAGTGACCTCGGCGGAGCTGACCGACGAGGCGATCGCCCGTATCGAGCGGCACGACGAGGCGATCAACGCGATCTGTGTGCCGGACTTCGACCGTGCACGGGCCGCCGCGCGCGGTGCCGACCAGGCGCGCGCCCGCGGTGAGGACCGACCGCTGCTCGGCATTCCGGTGACGGTCAAGGAGTCCTACGACATCGCCGGGCTGCCCACGACCTGGGGCATCCCGCTGCACCGGAACTACATGCCGGCCGAGGACGCGGTGCAGGTGTCGCGGCTCAAGGCCGCAGGCGCGGTTGTGCTCGGCAAGACCAATGTGCCCCTGGGGCTGCAAGACGTGCAGAGCTTCAACGAGATCTACGGCACCACCAACAACCCGTGGGATCACGCTCGCACGCCGGGCGGATCCTCCGGCGGATCGGCGGCGGCCCTGGCGTCCGGATTCGGCGCGCTGTCCATCGGCTCCGACATCGGCGGTTCGTTGCGCACCCCCGCACATTTCTGCGGTGTCTACGCACACAAGCCGACACTCGGGCTGGCGGCGAACCGCGGTATGGTCCCGCCGCCCGCGCCGGCATTGCCGGTCGACCTTGACCTCGCCGTCGTCGGTCCGATGGCACGCAGTGCCCGCGACCTCCCGCTCCTGCTCGACGTCATGGCCGGACCGGACCCGCTGACGCACGGCGTGGCCTACGACCTGCGGCTGCCGCCGGCGCGTCACGAGGAGCTCCGCGACTTCAGGGTCCTGGTCATCGAGGACCATCCGCTCATGGCGACCGGATCCGCCGTCCGGGCGGGCGTCAACCGCGTGGCCGACGCGCTGGCCGACGGCGGGGCGCGCGTCGAACGGCACAGCGCGCTGCTCCCCGACCTGAGCGAAGCCGCGACACTCTACATGCAGTTGCTCGTGTCGAGCTCCGTCGCACGCTTTCCCGTCGAAGCACGCGAGCAGGTGCAGTCACGTGTGGCCGCACTGAGCGAGGACGACCGGAGTCTCGACGCGGCGCGGCTGCGCGGCATGGTGCTCAGCCATGGCGACTGGATCGAGGTGAACGGCCGTCGCGAGCTCCACCGACACGGCTGGCGGCAGCTCTTCGCCGAGTTCGACGTCGTGGTGTGCCCCGTCACACCCACTCCGGCGTTCCCGCACGACCACCGTCCCAGTCCGCTGGAACGCCGGATCGACGTCGACGGTGTCGCGTACCCGTACTTCGACCAACTCGTCTGGGCTGGCCTGGCCACCATGCCCGGCCTACCCGCCACCGCCGTACCAGCGGGCCGGTCCCCCGAGGGCCTGCCGGTGGGAGTGCAGCTCATCGGTCCGATGTTCGAGGACCGCACCCCGCTGCGGCTGGCAGAACTGCTCGAGCAGAAGATCGGCGGCTTCCAGGCACCGAAGTAGGGCTTACTACCGGGTTGCCGGGCGTCTGTCGAGGACGAGGCGCGGGGACCGCGACGAGACCCTGCGCATACGCGCAGTCGCTACCCGGAACGCGAGACCAACCGCACACGGCGACTGCGGCCGTCCTGGATGTCGTGACGGCGGCTGGGACTCGGTGGTGCTGATGCTCAGCCGGGGCAGCCGGGGCAGCCGGGGCCGCCGCCAAGGTAAACCCGATCACGGCTGCGGCTGGCCTCGGCATCGCCGAGACCGCAGCCGCCTACGCTGTGGCCTTCCACTCTGCCGGCCCGGGCAGCACCGGAACCTCGCCCTGACGCCTCCGAACGCCTGACCCATGGGCCCGCCAACCGGCGGGCCCATGGGCGTCACCAGCACGGAGTGCAGAACGAGGGTCCCCGTCCCGCCGGGGCCGCAGCGCGAGGCCGGGGTCACGATCCGACCTGTGGGCTCTGGTCCGTTCTGCCCGTTCGGGCTGAGACACTGGGGATCATGACCCCTGACCGTCGCAGTCTCTCGCTGCCCGCCTTCTCCGAGCCCGCCACCGACGCTCCCGTCCCCGCCCAGTCCGCTGGGCGCCGGCTGCCGCCGGTCGAGCAGGGCGCCGACTTCCGCCAGCCGCCCGGCGATACCGTGGCCGCACCGGCCCCGGCCCGGCGCCCGCTCGCGGCCGGCGGCCTCACCTTCTCCGACCCGGACCGGCAGATCTGACCGGGCCGACAGATCTGACCGGGCCGACACCGCCCGAGTCCCTGGGACAGGGCCGGGCCGTCTCGCTGTCGTGCTGCTCCTGGGATCGGTGTGGTTGGTGAGGACGGTGATCTCGCCCGGGGCGGGGGCCTTGACGTCCTCCCGGTGTATGGGCGGGTCCGCTACTTGTCGCAGTGCTCGGCCGGTTCCGTCCGGGCCGGTGTGGTGACCAGCTGCTCACCGTCGACTTTCTGGTCATCGAACGTGTGTTCGGCAGCGCGAAGCCCATTCTCGTCGCGGGTCCACTGCCGGCCGTCACTGTCGAAGAACTGGACCGCCCGCACCGGTGCCCCTCCCGGGCGGACTCCGTACGTCGCCAGGAAGCCGTCGATGGCGGCCAGGGAGAAGACCATCCGGGTGCAGGGAGGGATGGTGTCGAGCCCGAGGAAGATCCATTCGAGCGTGGCCGGGTCGATGCCCGCATCCGGTGCGTAGAACCAGAGCTCCGTCCGGGTCGCCGGATCCAGCGAGCGGTTGGCGATGATCAGTGTGTCGCGGCTCGCGTCGGCCGGGTCCTCCCAGTAGCCGATCCGTCCAGCTTGCGCGCGCCGGTCGCGGTCCAGCTGCTGGCGCGTCGCGTCGACGCTCGACGACGCGACCGTGGCGCTGAAGAACAGGCCGATGGCCGCCGCGACGGCTGACAGCGCCGCCGCCCAGGGTGCCAGGTTCTTTCCGAGGTCACGGCGCTGTTGGGCCCGGGGAGACGTGGCGCCGGCCGAGGCCGACGCGTGCCTTCGGCGGGTGGAACGCCGGCGCGCCCTGACTGTGGGAGAGGTCGCTCGGTGCATGGCATCAGCATCGGCCGGCGCCGGCGGACCCACTACCGGGGTGGCCGTCGGCCGCTCGGCTCCCTGCCGAGGCCGCCACGGCGTGGGTCCGTCGGCGCCGGCTGACGTCCGGGGCGGACACCGCCGAACAACGGGACCGCGGCCGTAGGGCCGTCCGGGCGATCGCGCCTGACGACTCCGCTCGGCCGTGCACGCCGCGTCGGGGGCGACCGGTCGGATACCGGTCGAGGCGGCGCTGCCCCGGTCGGCCGCAAGCGGCTGCACGGCGGCGTGGGAAGGAGAGCGGCGGCGGTCAGGTTGCGGTGAGCCTCGGCCTCGGCGAGTTCTTCACCAGCGCGGTCGCGGTCGTGTAGCGGACGCTCATGCCGCCCTCGTGCTCGACGCTGCCCTTCCCATGGGCGTCGTCCGCTCCAGGCGTGCAGTAGAAAACGGCGTCACCCCGTGCCAGGCAGGGGCGTTTCAAAGTCCAGGTGATCTTGGAGTTCGGCGGCGCTCAACAGAGGGGCGGAGGGTGCAGAGCACGCGGAGATGCCCGCCGCCCACGCATGCCGTGATGCTTGCATATAGCGGACGATCGCCCAGCTGCGGGTTCCTGACAGGTGAGCACGTGTCTTATCGGCGCTGGCGTCTCTAGAAGGCAACCGCAGACAGGTCAGCAGCCAGCTCGACCGCCTGGTAGCCGTAGGTGTCTGCCGAGTCGACCCGCAGCATGAGACAGAACCGATCGAGCGATGCGACTGCCTTCGACAGGCGTCGGTAGTCGCGCTTGAGGAGGTACACCGCCGCCTGGTTCGCGATCGACGACTGCCCCATGATGACCAGGACCGGCTCCGTGGACTGCGGAGGGGTGAACTTCGCGACCAGAGCATGGTCTCTACGCCCCTGATCGTGCAGGAACCGCTGCTCTCCGACCGTGAAGTCACCATCCGGATTGACCTGTACGCCCGGCAGGTGCGAGGCCAGGTACTCGACGTTCCGCTGGTTCGACCCCAGTCCGCCGATGCTGAGCTCGGTGCGATCCCCGTTGAGTTCACGCGCGTCAGCCGCGACAAGGGAGAACGGACACCCAGCCTCCTCGGCGAGCATCGCGAGCTCAATGATCGCGTACACGTCGCTGTGGTCGGTGACGGCGGGCATCTGCCAGTGACTGTTCAGGATGATGACGCACGGCACGCCAGGACGCAGGCCGAGGAACGCCTGTTTCTGATGCAGGAGACGGGCACCCCTCGCCCGATTCCAGACCCACACGGAGCTGCCGCTGACAATGCTTGTGACAAGCCCGATCACGATGTTCAGCACTGCATCCGACACGAACGCCCCCAGCTTCGTCGTGATGGAACGATCAGAGCTTCAGCAGCTCAGCTTACTGATCGACTATCCGGCGCGGCGGGCGAAGGGCGGTTTGTATCGGTCAGGGCGGTTGGCTGCCCGTTTCTGACGCAACGAGGCCCCGGTTGAGGGGGTGACCCACGCGGCTCCCGCAACGCCGAGATGCCCGCCGCCCACCTCCTGGCCGCGATGACTGGCGACGGCCAGACCGTCACCCAGCCGAGGGTCCCCGACAAGACCAACGAGATCATCTGCTTCGCCGCGCTGCTGGAGCCCTACGGCCTGACCGGGGTCACCGTCACTGCGGACGCCCTGCACACCCAGCGCGACCACGCCCGCCTCCTGGTGGAGGAGAAGAAGGCCCACTACCTGCTCGTGGTCAAGGCCAACCAGCCCGAACTCCACCGTCGGCTGCGGTCACTGCCGTGGAAGGACGTCACCGCCCGCCGCTACGACCGCGAGATCGGCCACGGCCGCAGGGAGACCCGGGCGACCAGAGCCCTCACCGTCACGGACCTCGGTCTGGAGTTCCCCCACGCCGCCCAGGCCGTGCGCATCCTGCGACACCGCACCGACCTCAAGAGCGGCACATGCACCGCCAGACCATCTACGCGATCACGGATCTGTGCTCACATCAGGCATCTCCCCAGCGGCTCGGCCAACTCGCCAGGTCGCAGTGGACCATCGAAAACCGGCTCCACTTGGTCCGCGACACCACCTTCGGCGAGGACGCATCGAAGATCCACACCGGCCACGGCCCCGAGAACATGGCGACCCTGCGCAACCTGGCGACCAACACGCTACGGGAGCATGGGCACCGCAACATCGCCGCCGGACTCCGCCACGTCTCCTACGACCCCTTCAACCGGCCGCTCGACTTCCTGAACATCCCCTGATCAGCCCGTCTACATGATCACCGGAACTTTGAAACGCCCCTGCCGTACCAAGACCGGGAGGGTTATTCAAAATCCCTCAAGGTCAGACGGGCGGCATCAGATCGCTCTCGCTGATGGTGTACGTCAGCAGGGGGTAGCTGAAGTCCGTTTCACTGTTCTCACGGCGCCGTAGTTGGTAAAACTCGTGCCTCTGCTCATCGTCGGCCGACATGAGGCGCGCACCCTGCGGGAGGTATACATGTCCGTCGCGAAACCGAACGAATGTTTTCGACGTTCGAAAGGTTACACCCAACCATTGGTTGTCCGCCGTCTGGGCGGGCGTGTCCAGTACGATTTTGTGCTTGAGTCGCCGATTCGAGTCGACGGAAAACGCGACGATACTGTTGTGGGCGAGGGGGATCTCGAACTTCTCGCCACCGGACCCCTTTGATTCGAAGATCAGCTTCCTTGGCGGGCTTGCTTCGGGATGTTGGTAGCAGGAGAAGACGGCGATAAACGACTCGTTGGCCAGATCGAGGGCTTGGTCGGAATGGCTGCCCATGGTTCTGTAAGCGTTCGTGTAGCTCTCGATGAGAGCGTTGTTGAAGCCGACCGAAAGCGCCGCACGCTCTTGGATCTGTTGCGCCAGTCGTTCGTGCACCGCCCGGAAGCGCTGCGTGGGGCTGCTGTATCGAGTGGTAGTACGTACGAGAGGCACACCACCCGCCTCGTCGATCCTGGTAAGCGCAGCGCCTCGCCGGCCTTTTCCTACGCCTTCCAGACGAGCCGACGCGGACAGCTCCGCAAAGAGATTCTCCTCGGTTGGCAAAGTGCACGAGAGGATCTCATCCGATATCCTAGACCCGAGGGGCAAAGTAGTCTCCCGTGTTCATGCTGAAGAGAAATTCGTCGCCGTAATCAATGAAGGACGAGGTCCTGTTCTCCTCGGCGTACAGCCTGCGCAGCTCGTTCATGCCGGCCGGTGTGGGCGGCCCCAGTCTCACCAAGTCTCCGGCTATTTTGAGGAGCGTGTGGCCGTTCTTGTGAACGGCTTCGGCGCTCGAACAGCGCACCACGTATCCCAGGCGGGTCGGGAGCAGCTCGGCGTCCAACGTCGAGGGGCGAATTTCGTGCGTATACAGGCGGTTGGTGGACAGCGGCATGAAGAACACGGAGCCGGGGTAGAGAGTCAGGGTGAACTGCGGGGGGAGCGCGACCCCGTCGGGTTCTTCGGTCCGCTCCTTGAGGCGAAAGTGGAGTTTGGTCAGCCCGCTGGCACCCTTCACGCCGTAGTCGAAGGCGTCTTCGGTCAGGGGCTGCAGCTTGTCGAGCCGGTCATAGAAGGTGCAGAAGGCCATGACGCCATTGACGGGCATGTCCTTGGTCTTGTCGGCGTGGGCCGAGATCTTGGCCTTGGACTGCTTGCGCTCGGCCGTGGCAAGGGTGTTGTGGTAGATCTGAGCGAGGACGTGATTTAGCGGGGCCTGGTTCCGGAAGACGGCGGCGGCCTCGCGGTTCAGAGCCTCGACGATGTGAGTGTCGGTCTGGCGAAAGCTCTCGGTCGGCCCCGAGAGATTCGTGGAGCACCGAAGCAGGCGGAAATGCAGTTCGTCACCGTTTCGTGTGACGGGCGTCAGATAGATTCCGCTGCGATGGGCTGTTCCAGACTTGGTGGACTCCGTCAGGGACTGGAACGCGTGCTCCGCACGGATCCGTCCGAAGTGATCGGCGCCGAGTCCGAAAAAGCGGCGGTAGTACACGCCGACGCCGTGTGCGCGGATGGGAACTCGGCCGAGGTCGACGAGGGTCCAAGGTTTTTCGACGTCCTCGTGGTAACCGTGTGACAGCTCCCGGATAACGAATACCCGGGCAGCCGCACGCAGTTGGCGGCCGCTGATCCCGGATATATCGCCACACAGGTAGACGGTCTTCTGCGCGAGGTCGGGCGAACCGGAAGCAAGGTCCTCTGGCGTGATTGTGGACCCGAAAAAGTCCCTGATCAAGTCACTGTCCAGCAATATCGAAGGCGCAACCAAGATGTTGCTCGCATCCTCGATGCAGGCTTCTGTCAGCTCTGTTGTGTACATCAAACGGTACCTGCCATTCGCAGATCCTGGTGGATTCTCAAAACCGTGGACACGGCAACGGCCCGCACTCTTTCATTTGCGCTGCGAAGCGTAAACGAAAGGAGACGGACCGTTGAACCTTGATGCTCTCACGGGGCTCGACAGCGGGCAACGGGTTCTGCTGTACGGGCGGTGTGTGGAACTGCTCGGCGAGGTCGTGAGGCCGGGGCGGACGGCCCGCGGCGATCGGGCTGCACCAGTCGGTGATGCCGGTGGTCTGCCTCCTGCACAAGAACCTCATGCAGGAGGTCGCGGGTGCGGTCTTCGGTGTCAGACGGTCAGCTCCCGCTGGGACCTGCTGAGGCCGATCATCCGGCGGGCCGTCGCGTCCTTCATCCCGCGCCCTCGTCGAACAAGCCGTCGCAGCACTCAAAGGCTGGCGCAAGCTCGGCCAAGAAGGGCGGCCGCTACCGCGCCCCCCGGTCACAGGACCCTTGCTGCACCCGGCCGCGCCTGGTGTCCGCATGCCGGCTGTTCTGGCCGCGGGTGACGGGAAATCCTGCGGTTCCAACTGCCCTGAGTGAGGTTCACCCACCAGCTGGTGCCGAAGGATTTCCGGGCCCCGGCCGGCCGAGTCAGTGGGAGCGGCGAGCGAACGCCGGTGGTTCCTGGCATCGGTTCGTCGTAGAGAGGCCCGGGAACGTCGATGACAAGCAGCAGTACCCGGGAGCGGCGGTTCTGCCGGGAGGTCTCGTTCCACGCAGTGGTGCAGGCCTCGCCCGGCCCGTGTCGCGGAGATCTGCGCAGTGCGGCCGGCGTGCGCGGGCACCGCAGGTTTCGGGATAACCGGTCGACACCCTGGCCGTGATGGCGTTGGCTGGGCGCTATGCCAGAGCTGCGTACCGATCGTCTCCTGCTTCGCCGGTGGCGGGAGCGCGACCTCGAACCGTGGGCGGCGATGAACGCCGACCCCGAAGTCCGGGAACACCTGGGGGAACTGCTGACGCGGGAGCAAAGCGATGCGGCGGTGGCACTCATGCGGGCCGAGTTCGACGAGCGGGGCTTCGGGTGGTGGGCGCTCGAGGCACGAGAAAGCGGCGAGTTCATCGGCCGCGTCGGCCTGGACGAAGTGGGCGAGGACATGCCGTTCGCGGGGGTGGACATCGGGTGGCGGTTGAAGCGTTCGGCGTGGGGGCACGGTTACGCCACCGAGGCGGCCCTGGCCTGCCTGGCCTTCGGCTTCGAGGCTCTCGGTCTGCGGGAGGTCGTTGCATCGACGACCGTCAGCAACCTTCGCTCCCAGGCGGTGATGCGCCGCATCGGCATGACCCGTGACCCGGCCGACGACTTCGAGGATCCGAGCGTGCCCGAAGGGCCGCTTCGCCGGTGTGTGTTGTACCGGGCCGCCCGCACGATGCCCACGGGCCACGCCACGCGGCGGGACACGACCCCGGCCGGCTGAGGGCGGGTCGGGGCGACTTCCCGTGGAAGGTTCTGACCGACCCGGAAGGCAACGAGTTCTGCGTCCTCGGCCCGGCCCGACGCGGAGCCCACCCCGTCTGCTCCGCCACGCCCACGCCACCGAACTCATCAATCACGGCGTCCCATCCCAGATCTTGCGTGGGTATCCCCGGCTTCAGCCGGGAGGGAAACGCATCCTTGGCTCGGAGGCGCGGAGCGCCGGAGCACAGTGCGCATTGTCAGTGGCGTGTGGCAGGTTGACCACCGAGGACCGCGGCCACGCCGAGAAGGCGATCGACGCCTTTGCGAAGACCTACGGCGCCAAGTTCCCCAAGGCCGTCGCGAAGATCACCGACGATCGGGAGGAGCTGCTCGCGTTCTACGACTTCCCTGCCGAGCACTGGATTCACCTGCGGACCACGAACCCCATCGAGTCGACCTTCTCGACGGTCAAGCTCAGGACCAAGGTCACGCGAGGTGCGGGCAGCCCGGCGGCCGCGCTCGCGATGGTGTTCAAGCTGGTCGAGTCAGCTCAGGCTCGATGGCGTTCGATCACCGGCGCCCATCTGGTGCCCCTGGTTCGCGCCGGCGCACGCTTCGAGAGCGGCGTCCTCGTCGAACGCGAGGAGCGGGCCGCTTGAACGGCTGAAGGAGCCACACCGGACCCATGGCTGAGCCGATCTGTCCTCCGTCGGGCTACTTCGGGGTACCGAGAGCTTGGTGCGGCTGGACTACCGGGCCCGTCGTCCCATGGCCGGCGCGGTGCCGATCAGACACTCGATGTCGGTCGGGAAGCCGACGAGGGCGTAGGCGGTCAAGCGCAGGTGGCCCTCAAGGCAGACCAGGTTGTCCTGTCTCTCGCCGACGAGGATGAGCGGAGGAAATCGCTCGCCTCTGCTGAGCGCGTGGGCCGCGTCGATGAACGGTTCGTTGGGCACGTCGAACGCCCGTAGCCCTGCGTTGATGCGTGCGGCAGCGTCGGTCGGCTGGCGGCTGCCACCCGACAGTTCGACCCAGTAGGAGTAGTCGAGGTAGCGCACGCCGGCCGCCTCGTCGGCGGACAAGAGTGCCCTGGTCCACCTGACGTGAGTGGGGAAGTTCTCGAACAGGTCGCGGTTCTCACCGTACCCGCGCGTGGCAGCGAGCAGAGCGCGACGTGCGAGGTTCGCTCCAGTGTCGGAGAGGTCCGGATGCGTCAGCAGCTGCTCGGCTTGCCCGGCTGCCGCAAGGTGGGACCGGAGGTTCTGGCCGAACCTCCCGCTGGATAGCTCGCCGCTCAAGAAGCAGGCGACCATCTCGTCCTCACTACTTACACCCAGTAGCTGCACGACCGTCAGCATAGGACCGACCCCGTTGGGCGCAGCAGCCTGCTCGCTCGTCATCTCGTCCACAGATCTTGACTATTGCTCCTGCGGTGGCGAGCGTGATCGTTCGCAGCGTTGCATCCTGTCCCGCAACCACTCACACGACGGGTGACTCCAGCCGGTCGATGCACGCGCAACCAAGTGGGGAACTAACCTCTGCCGCCTCGGGCCTGACGATCCAGGAACTCGATCAGTCGCGTTTCCGAACGAAGAAGCCGTTCCCGTTGCTCCTGGGGAAGAGAAACGAGCGCGTCAACCAGCGCTCGCTTCCGAGGGATGTGCACCATGTTGCCCGAGTAGATCCTGCAGTCGGAACACCAAGCGAATCCGATGCAGCGCTCGAACATGGAGGACTCGGGCGGGTGGAAACGGTACTGGTACGAGCGGACCGGCGTTCCACAGTCGGCACACATTCGCCGATCGCCGTCGGGCACCGCCTCCCAGGCCCCGACCTTCCGCCAATGCTGCCGTCCGGCCGGTGCTCTTCAAGTCGTCATGCCGAGCATCATCTCCCACAGCGAGTCGTCCGGCAGACTCTTCGGAGCAAGATCCCGGTCAACACAGACCGTCGCAGACTCGTGATCCCTTCACGGAATCCGTGCCTGAACCGTTGAGTGAGAGCCACTCGGACAGGTCCCTGAGAGGCCCAGACCAGGAGGACCCGGCTTCGTTGCCGTATCAGCGCAGTAGGGTCTGTGCATGCTCTTGTGGATCAACGGCCCCTTCGGCGGTGGCAAGACGCAGACCGCGCACGAGATTCAGCGGCGGCTTGCCGACAGCGTCATCTACGACCCCGAGCACGTGGGTTTCGGCCTTCACCGGATGACGCCTCCACCACTGCGCGGGGACTTCCAGGATCTTCCCGCCTGGCGGCAGGGTGTTTATGAGGTGCTGGACCGTGCTCTCGCCGAGCACGATGGTGTGGTGATCGCGCCGATGACGGTCGTGGAGCCAGCGTACTTCCGCGAGACCGTCGGTCGGCTGCGGGAGCGCGGCCATGACGTCCGGCACTTCGCGTTGCTGGCCGAGCGCGGGACTGTGATGCAACGGCTGCGCGAGCGCGGCTTCGGGCATGCCGTGCGGTTCGTCGCCGGGAAGGACGCCCCTTTGCGCCGGGAAAGCTTCGCCCTGTCGAAACTCGACCTGTGTCTGGAGCGCCTGCGCGAGGCCGAGTTCGCCGAGCACCTGTGGACCGACCGCCTCACGATCCCGCAGGTCGCCGATCATATCGCGGTCTCTGCCGGACTGACGCTCGCCCCGAACACCGAAAGCGCACTTCGAGGGCGCCTTCGCCGTGCCTGGACAGGGGCCAAGCACATCCGGTTCGACTGAGCCACCGCCCCCGTCTTTCAGGGGGCAACCCTGTGCGCGGAGGATGGGAGTCATCGGGCCGCGTGTTCGGCTTTGGTGGTCCGGAGGCGGAAGGGTGTCCAGCTCCGTTGATGTCACCTGCGCTATCCCAGAGCTTGTAAGGCCTCTGCGGAGCCGAAACAGCGGAGGACCGGCCATGTGGCCGAGTTTCCCCGTGGTGTGACCAAGCAACCCTGGCCGGCCGGATAGTCATCCCGGGGAATGTTTCACGGCAGCCTCGATCTAGAATATTTTACCCTGGGAGCAGATTTGATGTTCGGCACCGCAGTCAGGCGGGCACGGTTGGCTTGAATGCCTTTTTCACGGTACTCCGCATGGCTCACCTGACTCGCCGCCACCCCGACAACTGGCTAAACTGCCCAGATGACTTCCGGCTACGGAGGATATCGTGGCGCGACCCCATGTCCAGAAATTACCAAATCGACAGAAGGCGGCCAACTCATCCAGTGATGACGATGAATCAAGTCGAAAAGCTAGCCCCTCAGAGGCTCCCTTGCTGGAGAGAGTTTCGGGTGTGGCAACACTTCTTTCCTTGATTGGGGTCGGACTGTATGGACTGGTGAGATTTTCCCATGGAACGGCTGGCAGCTGGCCGAATACGCAGGTCACGGACGAGATCCGCGACGAGCTCCAGCACTACGTCGCCGAACGCCTCGGCGAGATCAACGGTGTCCTGATCCTCGACGACACCGGCTTCATCAAG